>JAOZMU010000499.1 GCA_029934165.1 Bacteroidales bacterium | reverse complement strand
CATTATTGGGTTTACTCAAATATACAAAATTTGTCCAACTTTAGACGGGTAGCCAGTCTCACCAATCAGTTCTACGTAATTGACAATAAAGATACGATAAAATATTAACAAGTGAATACTTTTTATTAAAAATATGCTATATTTTCTTTAGAATAAATTTTATGTTGTTTTCATCTAAGGTCTAAGACCTAATTAGTGTTGCTTACGCAATTCTGTAAAACTCGAACTATCAGCAAATTACAGACATGCAAATAAGTAAAAACTTTTGTATGAGTGCTTATATATTGAAAAGTCGGAAGAGTTTTTCTTACAGTAGCTAATTGTTTAAATATCAGGTAAAACACAATTCACGCTAATCAATGAATTAGTATTTTTCTTAATAGTTCTTCCGACTTTTTCAGCTATATAACGTTATGTATGAAAGCAATATGACTATTTTGATATTCGACTAACCTTTTTTAATGAATAATAAATTATAAGCAAATCAGTAATGACACTATAATTCTTAGCATAAATCGTGTTCAGTTTTAGGATTGTTTCTTTTGCAATCTTTTTTCTTTTGTGTAAGTCGGTTGTGCAAAGGATTCCAGCTTTAATTTTCGGCAATTTTTTTTGTTCTATATTGCTATTATCAGCATATCCTACCCAAGTTTTTTTACCAATAAGAACTTTAATTATATTTCTAAATAGAGATACAATATTTTTCGTGTACAATATTAATAGTGGAAATAGTAGAATAAAAGAAATTGAGACAAATATATCAAGAAATCTCTTTTGTCGTTTACACTTTTTACTGGCGATTGAGTTTAACTGATATACGTATAACTCACCAGCTGTATCAATTGAATTGCTTCCAATAATAGAAAGACTCTCTGGAGGAGCAATTTTGTACTCAACATTTGTTCCCGACAGTGCAAGCATCTTGCTAATTATTACTTGCGAACTAAGGTTTTTAGCGCAAAAAATTACTTCATCAATGCGATTTATTTGAATTATTTCAGCCAATTGCTCAAAATTTCCTATACAATTGTCAATTATTTTATCTGTATTTGTGGTTACAAATCCAACAAAATCTGTTTTAATATCCATTTGTTGCATTATTGATAGAACTCTGGCAGATTCAGATTTTCCACCGACAATAACGATGCGTTTGCGTTTAAACTCAGACAATTGAAACCCTTTTATGTTCAACCGATGAAATAAATATCTTACTCCTGTAAAAATTAATGCTACTGCTGCTGCTCCTATAAAAATTAGGAAACGCGAAAACCTCAAATCGTTGCTTAATAGGGCATAAATAATTAGTATTAAGACCGTTCCAATACCTACACCTTTAAGTACTGCAAGTATTTTTATTGGTTTTCTATATCCACCTGCGATAAATACACCTAATATCCACGCAATAATATATGCCGGTATTACGAAATTATAAAATAGTTTGGGATAAGTACCTTGTCCTGAGAATATTATATCTTCCCAAAACGGAAGCAAAATTTTGTAGAAAATGAATATCAAACTAAAATCCAAAATTGGCGCGATGATTATTTGAAAAGAACGATTCAAAATTGCCAACGTAGCACGCAGATAGACAGCGAGTTTAATGAAGAATGAAAACATATTAGCTCTTTTACTAGAGAAATGTTTTCTGGCAAAAATAATCATTGCATTATAGAAAACCAGCACGTAATTTATCGACCCCTTTTTCGTACTCTCTCCCTTATAATGTATTATTGTTGTATCGGGAAAATAGTAGTTTTTATACCCACCTAATGTTATTCTGTATGATAAATCAATATCTTCACCGTACATAAAAAACTCTTCATCTAATAGACCTACCTTTTTTAAGGTTTTGCTGCGCATGAACATATACGCACCCGAAAGGACTTCAATTTCATTTGTCTCATTTTTACTCAAATAACTAAGGTGATACTTACCAAACTTACGTGATTTTGGGAAAATACGCGAAAGTCCGAATATTTTATAAAAAGCAACAGAAGGACTTGGCAAGCCACGTTTAGACTCTGGTAGAAAATTGCCATTACCATCAATCATTCTCACACCAAGACCGCCGGCTTCAGGGTGTAATTTCATGAAATTAAGGCACTTAGAGAATGTATCTTCTTCAACTAATGTATCTGGATTGAGTAAAAGTACGAACTCGCCTTTTGCGATTCGCATTGCTTGATTATTGGCTCGTGAAAACCCAACATTTTCATTGTTTTCAATCAAATGAACATTTGGAAACTTACTACGAATCATCGAAACAGAGCCGTCAACAGACTCATTATCAACCACATAAACTTCGCCTTCGATACCACGCATCGCATTTTCAACGGAAAACAGACATTGCTCCAAAAAGTACTTTACATTATAATTAACAATAACAACTGTCAGTTCCATGAGAGATTACTTGTTCTAAAATTGAATTCTATAAATCACTTATATTCATATAATTAGACTTCAAACTCCGTCCTATTTACGATTGAACGACCTAAGGTTACTTCGTCTGTATATTCCAATTCTTCTCCGATAGACACGCCACGTGCAATTGTCGATATTTTTATATTACTACTGGATATTTTCTTATAAATATAGTAATTAGTCGTATCTCCCTCCATGGTAGTACTAAGTGCCAGCACTATTTCAGTAACTTCACCATCGTTTGCTCGCTCGACTAACGATTCTATTTCCAAATCGTTTGGACCAATCCCATCCATTGGGGAAATAATTCCGCCAAGCACATGATACACACCATTATATAACGCAGTATTTTCAATTGCCATAACATCTTTAATCGTCTCGACTACGCAGATAATATCACGATTTCTTGATGAATTGCTGCAAATATTGCATATCTCCGAGTCCGAAATATTTCGACATATTTTACAATATTGTACATTTTTTCGTAAGTTAATTATGCTGTCTCCCAGTTGATTAACTTCCGAAATCTCTTTCTTCAAGAGGAATAACGCCAACCTGAGTGCTGTTTTACGACCAATTCCGGGAAGCTGTGCAAGTTGATTTATAGCTGCTTCGAGTAATTTCGAGGGTAATTCTTGTTCGTTCATAGATTACAAAATAAATACAGCTCAAAATTAAAATTTCATTATCAGAAACGAAAGTTTTTATAAAATAAAAAAACCGACAAGTTTGTCGGTTTTTTTGCAGGTCGAGTATTTGCGAAATTTTGAGTTTTGATTCGATTGACAATAAGGCTTTTACAACCCTTAATTCCCTGTCTAATTTGAAGATTATGGTGGAGGGGCATCGCCAAATAATTGACATCTGCAAGATTTTAATTATTTCTTTTTCAATATTTTATAAATACTCATTTACTCAAGTTTCTGACTTCAATAACACCTTGAATATCAAGCTATTGCAGATG
>JAOZMU010000498.1 GCA_029934165.1 Bacteroidales bacterium | reverse complement strand
AAAAATTTCAATCCTTTACAGGCTTTAAAAGATAAACAAAAATCTGATAATTTGAAAATCTGACCGAATTTGGCTGTAATAGAAAAAAAATTATAAAAACTAACAAATCAGGAAAACAAAGAGAAGTTAAGAAAAAATTTGATACATGGATTGGAAAACTAATTAAAGATTATTATAAAATAGATAACATTCCGATAAAAGAAACTAATTCTAAATGGTTGCAAGATGATTATGTCAAATTCATACGCTTTGCACAATATAAAATAGAACAAACAGGAGAGGGAATCGTTGCAATTGTAACAAATCATGCTTTTCTCGAAAATCCAACTTTCAGGGGAATGCGATATAGTTTAATGCAATCTTTTGACCAAATCCATATTATTGATTTACACGGAAATTCAAAAAAAACAGAAAAAACACCAGAAAACGAAAAAGACGAAAATGTTTTTGATATTCAACAAGGCGTATGTATCTCAATTTTAATAAAACAAAAAGGGTTAAAAAAAGTTGTAAAACGTGCCGATTTTTGGGGTAAAAGAGATATTAAAAACAAGCAACTATATGAAGCTGAGTGGAATAATATTGAATGGAATACATTACAACCAACAAAACCATTTTTTTTATTTACAAAACAAAATACCGAATATAGAGAACTTTACAATTCATGGTTATCTGTTAAAGACATGTTTATTAAAAAGAGTTTAGGAATTGTAACAGGTAGAGATAAATTAACGATTAAAGATAGTTTTATTGAAATCAAAAACCTTATAAATGAATTTGTAAAATTAAGTCCAAGTGAAGCGAGAGAAAAATTTAAAACTGGAAAAGATGTAAGGGATTGGCAAGTAAGTTTAGCTCAAAAAGATTTAAAAACAAGTGGTGTGTTATCAAAAAATATTAGACAAATTTCTTATCGTTTATTTGACAAAAAATTCACTTATTTTACAGGACGGTCTCGTGGTTTTCAAAGTATGCCAAGGGGAGAAGTTATGAGAAATATGATATTTGAAAATATATCTTTAAATGTGCCAAGACAAGTTTTTCGTGGAAATTTTAAACATGTTTTTATCTCAAAAAATTTAACAGGAGCAAATTTATTGCAATCAGCAAATGGTCAAACACATTTTCCGCTTTACATTTATCAGACAATAATTGACGAAAAAACTAAAAAACACAAAGAAATAAAACTTGTAAATTTTACATATAACTTCAAAAAATTAATAACAGAAAAATACGAAAATAAATTTATTCCTGAGCAAATTTTATCTTACATTTATGGAATTTTACACTCGCCAACTTACAGAAAAAAATACAGTGATTTTCTGAAAATAGATTTCCCAAGAATACCATTTTTAGATAACACAGAAGATTTTGAAAAAATAGCTAAACTCGGTGCAGAACTGATAAAAGCACATTTAATGGAAGAAATTCCCGAATACGATATTGCAGAAACTTATGACGGAGTTGTAGGAAACGATACAGTTGAAAAAGTAAAATTTGAAGAAGTAAAAAATGTTGGCAGAATTTATATAAACAAAACCAATTATTTTGAAGACATACCCGAAAAAATATTTAACTTTTATATTGGTGGTTACAAAGTAATTGATAAATATTTAAAATCTCGCAAAGGAAAAGAGTTGCAAATTGAAGATATTGAGCAGGTTAAAGATATTGCAAAAATACTTGCGTTTACAATAGAAAAAATGGAAGAATTAGAAAATGTAACAAATGAAATAATATGATAATCAGCACCAATTTCCGACAATAAAATATATTTTGAGTTCAAAAAAATGAATTGCCAAATATGAAACTTTTTTGGAGTACAATAAAAACCAGAAAATAACTATCTGTTTTTGCACCCAAAAAATTAATGGTGCGTAGCTTCGTAATCTTGATAGGAAATATAGACATACAAATTTTGACAATAATATTTTGGTGCTACGTACTTTTTTTAGTTTGGCGCAAAAACGGATTGTCATTTAATATATTATTATATAAATTAATTTCAGTTTCAAATCTTATGACACAGAATAATATTGTATAGGTAGATGTGAAAAAATAATCGACAGTTTTTAGCTTGATTATCAACACAATACATTCAAAATAACACTATGTGTTTATTCTGCGGTTATACAAAAACAAAATAACATGAAGAGCATTTTATTTTTATCAATTTTTGGGTTTTTATGGGTCAGTATGGCTTTTGGTCAATATGAAAAAAAGGGTTTTACCCTTATTAATTCTGTGAAAACCAGCGATGTAAAAAGTCAAGGACAAGCCGGAACATGCTGGAGTTTCTCGGCAACGTCTTTCATCGAAACCGAAGCACTGCGAAAAGGAAACGGTAGTTTTGACATTTCTGATTTATATTTTGTTTGGTTCACTTATAAAGATAAGGCATACAATTATTATAGGCGACACGGAAAAGCAAATTTCTCTCAAGGTGGTCAGGCTCACGATGTTATCAATGTTATTAAACGCTACGGAATGGTAACAGAAAAAACTTACGATGGACTTCCGAATGGTCAGGAGATTTTTAATCACGCCTTACTGGAAAATTTGCTTCTGACAACTTTAGATGCCGTGCTGAAGAACAAAAAAGAGCAAAGTACGCAAATTTGGCAACAAGTGATTGAGTTTTTACTTGATGAATATATCGGTGTAATTCCGGAAAAAGTAGTGCATAAAAAAAAGGAATATAGTCCACAAGAATTTGCTTCTAAAGTCGTTGGTTTTGAGGCAAATGACTATGTCGAAATAACTTCGTATAACCATCACCCTTTCTACGAAAAGTTTAATTTGGAAGTTCCGGATAACTGGTCTGGCGATTATTATTACAACGTGCCACTCAACGATTTAATGAAAATATTTGATTATGCGCTTGCCAATAACTACTCGTTTGTTTGGGATGGCGATGTTAGTTCGGCTGGCTTTCAGCACAGAAAAGGCACTGCAACAAATAGCACCAAAACGGCTGTAACACAAGAGTCTAGGCAAAAAGATTTTGATGATTTTACAAGCACCGATGACCACCTGATGCACATCGTAGGGTCTGCAAAAGACGATGATGGTATTAAATATTATATTACGAAAAATTCGTGGGGTGCGGAAAGTAATTCTTGTGGCGGATTTCTTTATATGTCAGAAGATTACGTTAAACTCAACACTGTTGCAATCTTGTTGCACAAGGACGCAGTTCCGAAAAAAATAGCAAAAAAGCTAGGATTATGAACAAATATCAATTAAGAATTGGCTACCAGTTGAAAATAAGAATTTTATGAAATCCGAAAAGCAAATTATTTAGGATAGTCTTGTGGTTGAAAAAAGCGATAAAAAGTAGTTAAGGTCTAAGACCTATTTTTTATGAAATGTTTAAGCTGTGAATTAACAACTTATGTTAAT
>JAOZMU010000497.1 GCA_029934165.1 Bacteroidales bacterium | reverse complement strand
CCAAAAACGCAAGGCACAAGGCAACTACAAGCGAAAAGCCCTATAAGCCGCCCTCGAAAAAATATTTTTTATGAACAAACCTTGTTTATAATTAATTATCATAAAGATTATAAGTTTATTTGCTATATGTCGATAATAACTCGGTATAAGCACAAATTACAAAATTTTACAAACCGATGAAGAAATTCAAATTTACAATAAGAGGTAACCAATATGATGTCGAAATCAACGATGTTGAAAACGATGTCATAGAGTTAGAAGTAAACGGCACATCATACAAAGTTGAGGTTGAGCGCAAAGTCAAAAAAAGTAAAACCCCGACACTTGTTCGTGCTAAGGTGCCAGACCCAAAACGTAGCGAAATGAAGCTGAAGAAAAATATCAGCAACAAAGCAACAGTTGTCAGCGCACCATTACCAGGGACAATTTTCAAGATGGAAGTTGCAGTCGGCGATGTTGTGAAACGTGGCGACAAACTGCTCGTCATGGAAGCAATGAAAATGGAAAATGACATACTTTCGGAAAAAGACGGAACAATTTCTGCCGTCAAAGTAGCCGTAGGAGATAGCGTTTTGCAAAACGATGTATTGGTTGAAATTAGCTAACCCACAACCAAGTAATAAATTAACACGAATGTAAAATCTGATGTAAAAACATCAGGAAATTGTGAAAAAATAATCAAATGAGAAAAATAATCACAGTATTCGGTATTGTGGCTTTGTTAACTTTGGTTTGGACACTATTCATCAAACCTTTTGAACAAGTAAACGCCACCGAAACAACAACGACACAAGTGGTCGTTCAGCCTGACACAAATCCAGCACAAGTTTCTCAAGATGAGAACTCTGCTGTAACAGGACTGAAAAAATTCTGGGAATATACAGGGTTTTATAATGCAAAGTTAGGACACTTAATAATGATTTTCATAGGTTTGATTTTCATTTTTCTTGCAATCAAATATGATTATGAGCCATTGTTATTAATACCTATTGGCACAGGTATCTTGATGGGAAATGTGCCTTTTGCTCTTAATGCACAACTTCAATTAGGTATCTATGAAGATGGTTCGGTTCTGAATTATCTTTATTTTGGTGTAACAAAAGGGATTTATCCGCCACTTATTTTCCTTGGAATTGGGGCAATGACAGATTTTTCATCGTTGATTTCAAACCCACGATTAATGCTCTTAGGTGCTGCGGCTCAGGTTGGTATCTTTGCAACATTTCTCGGAGCATTGTATCTTGGCTTTCACCCTGCCGAAGCTGGAGCAATCGGTATCATTGGCGGAGCAGACGGACCAACAGCAATATTCCTGTCATCGAAATTGGCAAACGGAGTAAATTTATTGCCAAACGGCGAAACAGTTAAAAACCTAATTGGTCCTATCGCAATCGCAGCATACTCGTACATGGCACTTGTCCCTGTAATTCAGCCGCCAATAATGAAACTTCTCACATCGAAAAAAGAACGATTAATCAAAATGAAACCACCACGCGCAGTTTCAAAACTTGAAAAAATCATGTTCCCAATCGTTGGTTTATTATTGACATTATTCATTTCGCCAAGTTCCTTACCACTCTTAGGAATGCTTTTCTTTGGTAACCTCTTGAAAGAATCGACAGTAACAAAACGACTTGCAGACACTGCCCGAAACCCACTTATTGATATGGTAACCATTATCTTAGGTCTGACAGTAGGAGCATCAACACAAGCCGATGTTTTTTTAACACCAGATTCGATATTTATCTTTATTTTAGGAGCTGTTTCATTTATGGTAGCAACCGCAGGCGGATTGCTTTTTGCAAAAGTAATGAACCTTTTCCTAAAAGGAGACAATAAATTAAATCCGTTGATTGGAGCTGCCGGAGTTTCCGCTGTCCCAGATAGCGCAAGGGTTGTTCAAAGCATCGGAATAAAGGAAGACCCAACAAATCACCTACTTATGCACGCCATGGCACCAAACGTTTCTGGTGTTATCGGCTCGGCAGTAGCTGCGGGTATATTATTAAGTTTCCTACTTTAATAAGAGAATTATAATTTATTAATTAGGTTTACGCCTAACAATATTTATTTTACTTATTAGGTATTATGACCCCCAATCGGAATTTGCCGATTGGGGTTTTTAGCATAATTATACTAAGTTTAGTTATAAAATTTACTTTTCAGATTGCATAAAATTTACTTTTCAGATTGTATAAAATTTACTTTTCAGATTGCATAAAATTCTTATTTTTAAGCGGTAGCCAATTCAAATTATTTGGTTTCCAAAAAAGCGAATCGAAAAAAAAAGAAGATGAAAAAAGAAAAATTACGGATAGTTTTTATGGGCACTCCAGAATTTGCTGTGGAGACATTAAAAAAACTCGTATCCGATGGATATAAAATTGTAGGCGTAATTACAGCTCCCGACAAGCCGGCAGGGCGTGGACGAAAAATAGCAGAATCGGCAGTAAAACAATTTGCAAAATCGCACGAAATACCAGTATTACAACCATTTAAACTTAAAGATAAAACTTTCCTGAATGAGTTGAAAACCTTACAAGCCGATTTGCAAATTGTCGTAGCATTCCGTATGTTACCAGAAGTTGTTTGGGCAATGCCACCACTTGGCACTTTCAATCTACATGCCTCACTTTTACCGCAATATCGAGGAGCTGCGCCAATAAACTGGGCTGTAATAAATGGTGAAACCAAAACAGGCGTAACAACTTTTTTTATAGAACAAAAAATCGACACCGGAAATATCCTTTTTCAGGAAGAAGTGCCAATAAATCAAGATGATACAGCAGGTAATTTGCACGATAAGTTGATGTATGTTGGCGCAAAACTTGTATCGAAAACAGTTGGCGCAATCCTATCAAACCAACACAGCGCACAGGCTCAAAAAGAATTAATTTCGGATACCGAACAGCTTCGTCCAGCTCCAAAGATTT
Source organism: Bacteroidales bacterium (assembly GCA_029934165.1). Taxonomy (GTDB): domain Bacteria; phylum Bacteroidota; class Bacteroidia; order Bacteroidales; family JAOZMU01; genus JAOZMU01. The sequence continues at coordinate 476 of JAOZMU010000497.1, read as the reverse complement.
ATAAGGACGATTGTCGCATCAATTGGAATATGTCGGCAAAAAATGTTTATAATTTCATCCGTGGGCTATCGCCTTATCCAGCAGCTTGGTCAGAATTGGTTGGTGATAACGAATGCCGTAAAATTAAAATATTTCGCGCAACAATTGGTAAACCGAGCAGTGGAGTAGGAGTAGGCACGTTGAACATCGAAGGAAAAAATATTATACGAATTGCTTGTGCCGATAATTATCTTGAAATCAAAGAGTTGCAATTAGCAGGCAAAAAACGAATGCCAGTTGATGAATTTCTTCGTGGATTTTCTTTGACAAATTACAAAAAGTGCCAATAAAAAAACGGGATACCGATTGCTCGGTAGCCCGTTTAAATTTGAACCATTATTTCTGACCAATATTATGATTCTATTATATCAACTATAAAACGTATTATACTAAAGTGAATTTGGTTTTCGGGTTTTTTCATTATACTTTAGTGGTAA
>JAOZMU010000496.1 GCA_029934165.1 Bacteroidales bacterium | reverse complement strand
AAACATATAGGGTACAAAATAATCAATTATTAACATCCCAGTCTAAGACCTATTTAATGTTGCTTACGCATTTCTGCAAAGTTCACTTAATCAGCGAAATATGAACAAGTAAATATGTAAAAACTTTTGTATGAGTGCTTACTTATTGAATTTGTTGCTAATTTTATTTTACAAAGTTAAAAAAAGCATAATATATTGTATTTAGCAATGTCAGATGTAATAATCAACCGCTTCAAACCTAAAATACAGAATACGTCTCGGTAATTACAGAATAGGCATAACCGTTGATAACAAACAAAATGAAGATTTTGATAGTCTATGGTTTGAGCAATTTTCACAAACTTTTTGCATAGGTATAAATTTGATGTAATGAAAATCAAATATTTACGGACATCAAAGTTGTCGATATACACAATTATAAAATCGAAAAACAGAAAAATGAAGCACAGAAATTTTTATATCGGGTCGGCAGCAGTGATTTTGGCTGTTGTCATATTCTTTTTTTCGGTCGAGAAATCGTACACACAATCCATTTTGCCAAAACGAGAAATGCGTGCCGTGTGGATTGCAACTTTCAAGGGAATAGATTTTCCTCGGAAACGAAAAATGAGCGTTGTTGCAATGAAAAAAGACCTCACAGAAATGCTCAATATGCACAGTAAGAACGGAATAAACGCCGTGGTTTTTCAGGTTCGGGCGGCGGCAGATGCGTTTTACAAATCGAATTATGAGCCGTGGTCGCAGTGGCTGGCGGGGCAACAGGGGCAGCCGACAGACCCATATTTTGACCCGCTTGAATTTCTGACCAGAGAATCACACTCTCGCGGAATGGAATTTCATGCGTGGTTCAATCCGTATCGTGCCTTGGCAGACACAGGGCGAACAGTGCCGGATAGCCTTCACATAACACAAACAAAGCCCGAATGGTTTATAGCCTACGGACGAAATTTGTATTTTGACCCCGGTATTCCAGAAGTCCGCGATTATATTATTCAAGTCATTTTAGATGTTGTGCGCCGATATGACATTGATGCAGTGCATTTTGACGATTATTTTTATCCATATAAAATCAAAGACGAGGAATTTCCGGACACGGTTTCGTTTAAAAAATATGGAGCAGATTTCAACGAAGAAGACATTGGTGATTGGCGACGAGAAAACATTAGCCAGCTCATTAGTAGGTTGAACGACAGCATCAAAGCAACAAAAAGTTATGTCAAATTTGGCGTTGCTCCTTTTGGTGTTTGGCGCAACAAATCCAAAGACCCACGTGGCTCGGCAACTCGCGGTGGTGCGCCCTCGTATGATGTTCTTTATGCCGATGTCCTTAAATGGTTAGAAAATGGGTGGATAGATTATGTTGCGCCACAAATTTATTGGCACATTGGGTTTAAAATTGCCGATTATAAAATTCTACTTGAGTGGTGGTCGAAAAACAGCTACGGAAAACAAGTTTACATAGGTAATGCAGCGTATAAAATCGACAAAGAATCGAAATATAAGGCTTGGCAAAATCCCGATGAACTGCCAAACCAGATTGCAATGGCACGAATGAACTCCAAAATTCATGGCAATATGTTCTTCAGTTCCAAGGTTTTCAAGAAAAACCATAACGGGATTTCGGATCGCCTCGAAAAAGAGATATATCGCACGCCAGCTCTCATTCCGACAATGAATTGGATTGACAATAAACCTCCCGAAACGCCTGTAAACCTGAAGAGAAAGAAGAAAAAAGCAGGTTATGTTCTGTCGTGGGAAACGCGTGAAAACGCATCAATATCCGAAATGGACAAAGCCTCGTATTTTGTAATCTATAAATTTAAGGGGCGCAAAATTGGCGACATCAACAATCCAAACAACATTGTAGCCATTGTCCGCGACCGCGAATATTTCATAAAAAGCGAGTGGGCATTTTTCAGAAAACGCTACACTTTTGCCGTCTCTGCCGTAGATAGAAATCACAACGAAAGTGTTGTATGTAAACCTGTTATCATAAAATTAAACAATTAAGGTCTTAGACCTTATATTGTGAATTGCCTTATCTCAACGTTAAATAGTGCATGGCATTTAGTTGAAATTGTTTTCAGTCAGATAGTTCACGACATAATCGCGGATTCCGTCTTCTAATGAATAAAATTCGTTATCGTAGCCAGCCTCTCGAAGTTTTTCCATTTTTGCTTCCGTAAAATACTGATATTTATCCCGAATATCTTCTGGGGTATCAATAAACTCAATGTTTGGCTCGAGCTGCATTGCTGCAAAAGTGCTTTTTGCCAAATCGAGAAAAGTGCGAGCTTTGCCAGTGCCAAGGTTATAAATGCCAGAGTTTTTGCGTGTTTCCATCAAAAACATAAGCACATCGACAACATCTTTTACATAGATAAAATCGCGCATTTGTTCTCCATCGAAAAAATCGTTGCGATGCGAACGAAACAATTTCATTTTCTTTGTCGCACCAATCTGATTATAAGCATGATATACAACCGAAGCCATGCGTCCTTTGTGATACTCGTTAGGACCATAAACATTGAAAAATTTTAATCCTGCCCAGAAAAAAGGCTTCTTTTTTTGTGCCAAAGCCCATTTGTCAAAATCGTTTTTCGAGTCGCCATAAGGGTTCAAAGGCATAAACTTTTCAATAAGTTCGTGTTGGTCATCGTAGCCATGCTCGCCACTGCCATAAGTTGCTGCCGATGAGGCGTAAACAAACGGCAATCCGTACTCGACACACTTTGTCCAAACGGTTTTTGTGTAGCCAATATTCAATTTCTCGAAAATTTCGCGGTCAAATTCCGCCGTATTTGTTCGCGCCCCGATATGAAAAATAAACTGAACGTGTTTATGCTCTTTGTCAAGCCATTCGAAAAATTTTTCGCGTTCTACAAGAGCCGAATATTGTTTACCTTTGTAGTTATTTTTCTTTTCTTGATGCGTAAAATCGTCCACCAAAACAAGGTCTTTGTATCCCTGTTTGTTGAGTTGTGCAACAAGATTACTTGCTATGAAACCGGCAGCACCCGTTATAATTATCATAATTTATGTTTATTAAGTAATAAGTGTCCTGCACTTTTTGATATTGAGACAACGATTTACTATTTGACTGAAAATCAGCAACAAACAGCAAATAATGGTATAGGTTAATTTAATCTTCGTTCTAAGGTAAAATAATGTTTAAGTGAATCACGAATTATAAATTACGAATTGGCTTACACCTGATAATATTCATGTTAAGGTCTAAGACCTAATTAGTGTTGCTTACGCAATTCTGTAAAACTCGAACTATCAACAAATTACAGACATGCAAATAAGTAAAAACTTTTGTATGAGTGCTTACAAAATTTATTAGTGATTATATAAACCTTAAATCCGAAGGTCTTTTTGTAATCCTTTTACTTTTAAGTATTTGTATC
>JAOZMU010000044.1:6174-12469 GCA_029934165.1 Bacteroidales bacterium | reverse complement strand
ACGTAAAGTACTGGTAATAAGTACAAAAAGTGGTTTTCTTAGAGGCACTAAATAGAATAATTTTTATTACAAAAATAGTAATAAATATTAATTGCAAAATTAAATTATGAAAATACTGAGTAAATTGATGTAAAAAACCTCCCAAAAGTTAAACTTTTGAGAGGTTAAAAAATACAAAATCAAGACTGCTTATCTATTCACAAACACCTGTTTAGTGCTTACTTTTTCGCCTTGAATTGTTTTCACGATGTATATGCCTGAGTGAACGTTTGGTGTAAGTTTATTGAAGGTATCGCTTGTTTTGCGAATTGTAATAACTTGCCCAATAGCGTTATAAATAATTATTGTTGCTTGGTTTTTTATCTCATCGCCAAGGTCAACATAGATGTCGCTGCCAGAAGAATAAATGTTTACATTATTCTCTAAATCTGCGGTTTGTAGTCCTGTTGTTAATTTATTAAAGTGCAAACGAAAACGGTTTTGAACGTCGCCACCTGCAAAGCTGAATGTGTAGCTTGGCGTTGTGCGTAGGTCAATCAGTTGATTTAATTGTAAATCTTCTAACCAAACTGGCTTTATGCCTTCAACCGTTAGTTCCACTGCTTCGATGGTTGCGCTTGTTGCATTGCCAATGCGCACTCCTAAAGGAATGATTTTGTCATTGTTATTAAGCGGTAGAGTATTTATAGCGTGAGTAATGCTATTTTCGGTAATAGAATAAATCTGGGGTATGCTCATATTGCCAGAATACATTTTGTATGCGTCAAAATCTGCATCGTGTTCTGTTGTTGCACCTTCGGCAAAACGAACTGCCATTTCATCGGTAAAGCCGTTTGCCGAAACACGTAGTTTAAGCATATTTTCTGGCGATTTCAATGTTTGATTTTTCCAGAAAATTTGTTCGCTGTGTACACGTGCTGCATTCGGAATGGTAACATCGCCACTTGCTTTTGCTTTTACCATAAATCCTTGCGAAGCCGGAATTATATTTGGCGTTGTGGTTGCAGAATTTAGTGTTATTCCAGATAAATCGCCTTGCGTGCCTCCTGTGTGATTGTAGTACCAATAGTAGTCATAACCACCCGGATAGCTTTGCTCATAAAAATAAACAGTGTTTTCGATGTTTGTTTTATCCCAAGATGCGTGTGTCCAGTCGAGAGCCGATGGGTATGGATTACCAATCATGTTCCAACCATCGAAATAGTTTTTAAATGCGCCTTCGTTTTCAGTCCGCGTAACAGGAATATTAAAATCATCGTTGTTTATCGTCCCCGAAAATTCGACTGTTTTGTAGCCGTTGTCAAAGGTTGCATAGCCTTTTCCGACTGTCAATGGCACATCTGCACCTCCATCGCCGTTATGTGCGTGTTGCCATGCGTTAGCAAATAAACTCCATTGTTCGTAGCTTGCTGCCGTTGGGTCTGGGTCTGCATCAAAAGTCTCATCATAAGAGAAAAAGTTAGAGTTAAAAGCATTTGCTCCGTCAGTGAAAAGTGCATCTGTTGCGTTGCTTATTGGCGACGAAACATAATGAAATTCATTAAACGGGATAAATCGCTCAACGACTGCCGTACCTGCAATGGTTGCACCACTTTCTTTTGTTATCAAAGAACCGCTTGCTCCAGAATTTTCAGGAGATTCGAGACGAATTGAACCGTTGTTTGTAAATGTTCCGCCAACTGTTAAACCTGCATTTGGATTTACAGAAACGTGGCAACTTGCGTTAATCGTAAAGTTTGGCGCAGTTCCGCCATTGTTTACAATAAACAAATTGTCGATAGCAACTCCCGCCGTATTTGCAACAACTACGTTTTTATCGAAGTTATCGGCGTAAGTACCTGAAACTGTTTGCAATACCGTTCCGTTGAAAGTCAGCGTTTGTCCCGTGTTGAAAGTCCAAGCGGTGGCATTATTTATGAAATTGCCCGCAACGAGCAAGTTTCCGCTGTATGTTCCTTCGTTTACAGAAGCGTTTGTTCCGACTGTGAAAGCATCACGAATTGTTAAATCAGAAGAACCACTCAAATCGTATGTTGGAGTTCCGTTTGCTCCGTTCAGAACCAATGCTCCGAAAGTGCGTCCAGATAAATCAATGGTATAACTTCCTGCTGTTGGTGCATCAAACTCAAAAATTCCTGTTTCTGTACCTGCGACAGAAGAAAGAACATCTAATAAATTAGTATAGTTAGATGCTGTTCTGTGAATATAATGTCCGCCGTTGTTTATCAAAACTACTGGAGTTGTTCCGGTAAGAGCAATCACGTTGCCAGAGGCTGCGCCCGAAGCATTTACGAATACACCTCCATCATTAATTGTCAGTGCGGCATCGGCTTGAAGCGTAATTGCAGGAATTGCTGTGTTTGAAATTGTAAATGTGATAACTTTGTCTGCATCTGGTGTGATTGTTAAACTATTAACACTTGTAGAAGCAACATCAAAGGTAACATCGTAGCTGTTTGGTTGCGCTGTTGTGTTTTGTAGAACAACATCATCAACTTCCTGCGGAAGAATGTTTGGACTCCAGTTCTGTGCTTCAGACCATAAGCCATTGCCAGTTGTGTTGTCCCAAACAATAGCCTCGAAGAAATTATCATAATAAACAGGAGTAATTTGGCGGTCATCAACTCCAGTCCCTCCTGTATTGTAGTTATAAACAAGAGTTACCATATCGACATCGCCAGAAGCCCAATCTGGTTCGGTTGTTCCTCCAATATCGGTTAAAGAGAAAATATAACAACGAATAGTATTACTGACATTATTGTCATAAATATCTAAAGAACCATCGTCAGAAGGCCAAGAATCTCCACTTTCTTTTCTTATGCTTTGAATACGCATAAGTAGTCCGTCATATTCTTCAAAATCGGCATCAGTCATTGTATAGATACCGCTTGATGCACCATCATCAATTTTAATAATATATGGAGTTGGTAAAGTTGCTGCACCAAGGTCTGCGATTAGAGAAGGTGTGTTTATAGCGGTCATACAAGCATAAGCATCAGTTTGTCCTGTTGTAGAGCCAAAAATCAAATCTAATTCTCCTTTTACAATGTATGTTTTTGCAATTGCACGAACTGGCGAGAATGCACTACTTTTACGGATACAAATACCTTTTGCTCCAGCACCATCGCCTTGTTGTATAAAAAATTGATCATAAGAACTTGTTGACAATCTCAATTTACCCGAAGCAATTGTCGAAATTCCTTCGAGAGCAACTATTTCTCCGTTGTTGTCGAGAACATCTCCTGTAAGAGCTTTTGCGTTTTCAAACGGCACAGTAATATAAGCCGTTGGCGAACTTGCAATTGCTGTGAGTGTTCCTCCGTTGTTTGCTGTTTCTACGGTTATTGTTTTTTGTCCAATGTCCGCTCCAACTGAAATATCAATTGTTGAAAGGTCTGTAATTTCAACAGAAAGAGTGCTTACATCTGTCAAATATAAATTATCAATAGTCAAAACTTGCCCAGCAACAGATTTTGTAGCTTCGCTTGCAGCTGCACCAGAAAGGGTTACGTTGTTTACGTCTAAGCCTGTAAATGCTATAGATAAATCAACAGAAACAGACTCTAAGCAATTTGCAACACCTGTAACGGTAGCTTTGAAAACTTGACTTGTTTGGTTTCGTTGCCAAACGTCAGTATCGAGTAGCTCGTTTGTTGCTCCGTTGCCAATTATTGCTGTTCCTTCGCCGTCATTAGCCGGTATGCAGTCGCTAACAACAATATTTCCAGAAGTTACAGAAGTCAAGCCTGTTGCCGAAGCTGTAATTGTGTAAGTATCAGCGGCATCAAGTTGTGCATCTGTCCAAGCATAAACTCCGCTTGCAAGGTTTTTGGTTAATCCTGTTGCCGAAGATAAAGTTCCGCTTCCGCTTGCTTTTGCCAATGTTACGGAATTTATCGCATCTGCATCAACATTTCCGTTTGCATCTGTTGCTTTTACTTCTACATCAAAATCCGCACTTGTCGAAGCAATTGCTGGTGGTTTGTTGGTTGTGAAAAGTAGTTTTGTTGCTTCAATATCAACTTTTACATTCGCATCGCCACTTTCCGGCGCACCCGAAACAAACGAAGAGCCTGCATTATCGGCTGTTATATCATTAAATTCTAATTTAAACTCTAAAACATCATTATCCGAAATTGCAGATAAATCTGTTTTTAAGTAAATTTTAAGAGTATAAGTTTCGTTTGTGCCATCGGCAATAGAAATCATATCATCGGAAGCAAAAGTAATATCGGTTGCATTTATTGTTCCCGAAAGTGCTGAACCTAAATCTGTTCCGCTAAGATATGCTCCTGCGATAGCGTTTGTCCAATCTGCGACAGCGTTTGCGCTACCTTGTGTAATTTGAATTTGGTCTAAGATTGTAGCTTTTGTGTCGCCACTTGCAGCATCGGTAAACGTAAAGTCAAAGACTGCAATTTCCTCACCATCAGCATCAACCAAAGAAGAAATAGTTGTAGGTTCTGTCAATGTTGCCGAAGCTGTAACTGTTGAAGTTGCATCGTTTGGCTCAATTACGTTTATTGTGTAGTCTTCCGCTTCACCGTAGTCCGAATCTGGAACATCTTGAGGATTACATGGAATAGGGTCTTCAGTATCATATTCAGCATTCATAAATACAACTCGAAGTCTTGTGTTTCCAAGGGTTGCGCCTGCTGGAACTGTTACGGAGACTGTTTTGGTTATCGCCGTTCCAAATACGGCAGCTCCCATGTCATACGCTTCACCTGCGTCATCAAAATCGCCATCTTGATTCCAGTCAAACCAAGCCCAAACATTGTATAAAAAATCCCCATTTGTATTAACAGTTACATAAATATCATAACTTAACCCTTGTGCCACGTTTGTTAAAACTGTTCCTGTATAATCTTCATATCCAGTTCCCGGATTGTTTGAATCCCCTGAACTATTACCATCACCATTAAATGTTACATTTGTTATTGCATCATCATCTGCTCCAGCAGGACTTGGAAAACCAATAGCACAATAAGTAACTAATGTAATATCAAACGTACTACTTACAGCCGAAGTAATTCCGGTTGAAGCTGCTGTTAGTGTTCTTCCGCTTTCAATTACAGTGTGCGTAAGACTTGCAAAAGTTGCAACGCCATTTGTCCACGAACCAGAAACAGAAGTAGGATTCATTGTTCCGTCCGACGAAACAGAAACGGCTGTGCTGTAATCTGTATCTATGTTTCCGTTTGCATCGCAAGCTTTTACGGTTGGGTTTGGCGACATTGCAATATCAACAACGGTTGCAGATGGTTGCTGAACAAAAAGTAGTTTTGTTGCTTCAATATCAACTTTTACATTCGCATCGCCACTTTCCGGCGCACCCGAAACAAACGAAGAGCCTGCATTATCGGCTGTTATATCATTAAATTCTAATTTAAACTCTAAAACATCATTATCCGAAATTGCAGATAAATCTGTTTTTAAGTAAATTTTAAGAGTATAAGTTTCGTTTGTGCCATCGGCAATAGAAATCATATCATCGGAAGCAAAAGTAATATCGGTTGCATTTATTGTTCCCGAAAGTGCTGAACCTAAATCTGTTCCGCTAAGATATGCTCCTGCGATAGCGTTTGTCCAATCTGCGACAGCGTTTGCGCTACCTTGTGTAATTTGAATTTGGTCTAAGATTGTAGCTTTTGTGTCGCCACTTGCAGCATCGGTAAACGTAAAGTCAAAGACTGCAATTTCCTCACCATCAGCATCAACCAAAGAAGAAATAGTTGTAGGTTCTGTTCCGCCACCGTCAGCAACAGTAGAAGTTGCATCGTTTGAGTTAGCACAATTTACAGCATTTGGTGTTCCGTTGCCTGTTCCTAAGTCAGTCCACGATGAAACAGCTAAATTATCTGCGCCACAGTCTGTAAATTCATAGTTTTTGCCATCAGAGAATTTATCCGTAGATGAGCCTGCTTGGTCAATAATAGCAGAGCTACCATCTTTAAGAATAACATAACCAGTAGAGTTCATAAACATACCACTTGCCTCAACATCAGGAGAAATTGCGCCTGTGTGTGTGCTTCTTGCGGCAATCATATAATCCTCGCCAGCAGCAACACTACCTATTAAATTTACGGTTGCTTCCAAACCACCATCATCATAATACTCCAAAGTCCAGTTGGTCAAATCAACAGAAGAACTGCCTGTGTTTGTAAGTTCAATATACTCATCATCAGCATCACCATCTTGTCCGTAACCCGCAAATTCGGTTATTACAATACTTGGTGCGTCGCTAACAACAATATTTCCAGAAGTTACAGAAGTCAAGCCTGTTGCCGAAGCT
>JAOZMU010000044.1:0-6074 GCA_029934165.1 Bacteroidales bacterium | reverse complement strand
AATTGCTGGTGGTTTGTTGGTTGTGAAAAGTAGTTTTGTTGCTTCAATATCAACTGTAAAATCACCAGAATTAAAATCACCTTCAAAGAGTTCTGAGGCAAAATCAGAGCCAGTGTTATCTGCTGTGAAATTGTGTGCATCAGCATCAATAAAGAAAGATAAAACAGAATTATCAACAATGTTTGTTGTGTTGAGAAGAATGCTCAATGTTACTGTTTTTTCTGTTGAGTTATCCAGAGCTTCAAGGTTTCCGCTTGGAATTGCAATATCAATATAATCATCTGTAATACTGACTGTTCCGAGAGTAATTTCCGAACCGTCATTAAGTTTAACGGCTTGAATTGCGTCTGTCCAATCTGCCGTATTTGAGGTGTGTTTCCAGATACGAACTCCTGTAACAATTGTATTTAAACCATCACCACTATTTTGGTCTTGAATTATAAACTTGAAAACATCGGTATATGCTCCAGCAACCGAAGAAATTGTGCTTCCCGAAATTGGCGAACCAGAAGCATAAACCTCTGTGTCGGTGTCGTTGGAGCTACATGTCATTGTGTGCGCGCCAAGAGTAGTCGGGTCGCCACCGCTATAAGCTGTTATTGCCCAATCAGAAGTTGAATATGTGGTTGTTGGGTCGGTAATATCTGCATTTCGAATACAAGTTTTGTTTTCATACCATGCGGTTGAATTACCAATTGTCCCGAAAACATCAATATTAGTTCCACTCTTAACCAGAGCTATTACGTCATTTCCGTTTGGAAGAAATGATGCTGAAATTTGATCTGCTGTTAATGATTCGTGTTTATATGCAAATATCCATACATCGCCATCTGCAATAGATGCACCATTAGACAATTCAATAGTGTAGTTTGGTGTGCTTGCACCATTAGCATAAACAGAAATTTCATAATTTGCTAAACTAACACTTGCTCCTGTGAAGTTTGCTATTTCAACATACTTATCATTACCATTTTCATTTACCTGAGAGATTATCAAATCCGAAGCACAACCTCCGCCTCCTGCCTTTGTTGCTTGCGAGCCACTTGGTACTGTTCCATCTAATTTGAAATCTACATTAGCTCCAGAATTTGTATAAGAATATATTTTATAATTATATGTTGTGGCTGGGTCAAGTCCCGTAAAGGTAGCTCCACCTTTTGAGCCATGCGCAACGTTTTTCACCAACGCACCATCGGCTTCAAAAGTTCCATCTTCTGGGTCGGCAACTGTTCCTGTGCTTAACTTAACCAAATAAGCATCAGGCACTTGCGAGCCAACAACTGCATCTGTCCAATTTATTTGTAGGCTCGAAGAAGTTGCAGAAGACGATGAAGTAGATGTAACATAATTTGTTGGTTCTGGATTTATAACAGGAGTCCAAATACTTGCCACATATTCGGGGTGGTCGATAAATGGATTTCTGTTTCCTTGAATACCATAAATTGCATCATTTCTGTTGCGCTCTTTTTGGTCAACAGGGTCGGCATTGTGCCAAGCTATTAACATATTCAATGCCCATTCTTCATAAACAGAGCCATCGGCATCGTTATAATCGCCGTCCATCATGTCGCAATGAGTTATCCAATTAGGAATATCTTCGGCGTATCTGACAGCCATATATAAATAAGCACGAGCAAAATCGCCTTTGTACTCATCAATAGGTTCAAAAGCAGTGGTTGTCGGTGCGCCAGAGTATGAGTTTGGTCCAAGTTTACTACCATTCATGTAAGTTGCTGATGGAGAAGAAACAACACCTAACTCCCAGTTACTTCGCTGATTGTTTACATATTTATCAGTTGGAACAAGGTGGAACAAATCTGTGTACATCGTGTCGCCTTCCGTAGGCGTTGCAGCCCACCAGCTTTTTGGAAATGAGTGTTCTCTATTATATTTTGAGTCTTCTTCTCCGCCGCCAGTTCCATTATCTTGATCTGGTGCGCCAAAGTTATATTGATAAGTGTCAGAATCGCAAACCTTATCCGAATACATATCCCAAACAGTTCCGTTTGCACGCGAATCTGTAATTACCATATCAGTCCAAAGATTGGCATAAGAGCGTTTCGTGTGTGCTTTTACTTTTGCGTGTAAGTTCCACAAAAGCGTTCTTCCGCTACCCGAAATTGCATCATAATATGTTCCAACATTCGATGCTGAATTTGTTTCGTTTACGGCAATGTTTTTAGTGGTTGCTCCTGTACTTTCGTGCGTAACATCGCCCGCATAAGAGCTTATTCCGCTTGGGCTAAACCGTAAATAAACAGTTGTTTGTGAGACACTTCCGCCGCTTTGTGTTAGCGTAACCAACGAACCATAACCCGAAGAACAAGAAGTTGATACTTCGTATTCGGCTGGTGCTGTGATTGTTATGTCGGCTGTTAAATCTGAACCTTCCACTGTGTAAAGCTCAGGGAAAGAACTTCCGCCAGCATAAACATTATTGAAGTTTAGCGTAGTTTCGGAAACGGTAATAACAGGTGTTGCCTTTGTTGCTTGCGAGCCACTTGGTATTGTTCCGTCTAATTTGAAATCTACCGCAGTTCCAGAATTTGTATAAGAATATATTTTATAATTATATGTTGTGGCGGGGTCAAGTCCCGTAAAGGTAGCTCCACCTTTTGAGCCATGCGCAACGTTTTTCACCAACGCACCATCGGCTTCAAAAGTTCCATCTTCTGGGTCGGCAACTGTTCCTGTGCTTAACTTAACCAAATAAGCATCAGGCACTTGCGAGCCAACAACTGCATCTGTCCAATTTATTTGTAGGCTCGAAGAAGTTGCAGAAGACGATGAAGTAGATGTAACATAATTTGTTGGTTCTGAAACCGGAACAGAGCCTGTAACTTCGATGTCGTCAATATATATATTGTTACCGTAATCATTTGTTAATTCAAATTTCAACATAACAGTTTGTCCGGCATAAGTTGTCAAATCAACAGTTTCAAGTCGCCAGTCACTGGCAACAGATGGAGTAAAATCACCAGTTTGATAGTCTCCTGTTGCTAAATCTGTACCCGATTTGGTATAAACAGAAGTCCAATCTGTACCATCATTTGTTGAAACCAATACATTTAAAGTTTCAGAATAAGAAGAACTGTATCTCCTATGTGCAACATTAAACTCAAGGCTTGCTGCAAAAACAGAAGTCAGGTTAATATTAGGTGTTATAAGAGCATCGGTTTGTCCTCGGGCAGAATAACTAACACATTCTACATAAGCAGCAGCCGTACTTCCGCCGTTTCCTGATGCACTTGTGTTTCGCTCCCATGTTTTGTTCCCATCCGAATTATCAATACTCCAACAGTCTGGCAAGAATGTGCCTTCAAAATCTTCGGTAAAAGGAAGTAAAGCTGTTCCACAAAGAGTTGTAAACCAATATGTTTCACCATAGCCCGTACCACTTTCCGTCGTGGCAAAAGCCCTAAAATAGTATTTTGAATTTCCTAATAATCCAGTAGCAGTTAAATCGAATGTTCCGCTACCAACCAATGGCGAAGTGGTAATTTTTGTAACACCAACACCATCAATAACAGGGTCGATGGTTGTACTATAAACAAAACCGCTTTCCGAAACTGTTCCGCTATTTGCATCAACTATTTCGCCGTTCAAAACAGCCGATTCTCCAGTAACGCTTCCTGCATCGGAAGTAGCTACTTCTGGAAGGAAATTACCAGAACCAGTAATCGTTAAATTCGATGTGTAAGGTTTTGAGTTATAATTAGATACCGTAAGAACAACATCTCCTGTGTTATTTGTAATTGAGTATGATATTGTTCCTTCTCCGGAGCCATCAAGAACTACTTGTCCTAAAATTCGTCCTTCATATACAAGAGTTGCAAGAGCGTTTGTGGTTGAACCCGTGATGGAAAAAGAGTTTTCCGTATAATCTATTGACGATGAGTGTGTTGCTGCAATTACACTTGAATTAGGATTTGCAGTCCATATTTTCATCGTTGGGTCGCCAAAATAATGAAATAGCTGGTGAGTATATTCAAAACTACTACTCCAATACGCCCAAGTTTCCATCATTCGGATTAAACCCTGATTTACAACATCGCCCATCGTGTAAATAGCTGCTGGCGGCGAAGATGCAGGAGGATTGCTAACACCACCATCTCCAAACTCAAAAGTAAGCCCGGGGTCTGGCCAAATAGCATCAAACATTCCGGCTACAATTCCGTCATTGTGTCCGCTATAACTATAATATGCAGCTCCTACAACGCCAACAGCTCCTTTGTTTTCCATGCGTAAGATTTTTTCGGCAAAGCAATTACTCAGCCTAAATTCACCAGTGTGGCAATTGATACTAAAAACAACTGGCAAGTTTTCGCCATTGCTCAAAGATGTCATCGAAGATGTTGTGTAATATGGATGTGCCCAACCACTGCCACCAACGTAACCATGGTCGCGGTGCAAAACCATAAATTTCCCCGCATTAATTGCAGAGGTAATATCAGAAGCGCCACCACTCCAATTAAACCCTGCATCACGCAATTCTGCCGGAAGCAATTCGCCAGTAGAATAGTTATCATTATTATATCTCAGAGTTGTAACATCGGCAGAAGTGTTAGAATAATAAATTCTTGACATCGCATATCCTTGCTCATCGCTCAAGTAGTCTTTAACATTTTCGGCAGTCTGAAGAAATCGTCTATCGGCATAACCATTGTTATTATCATCTTGATATTGAGCACAAGTAAGCCCGTTTGTGTAATACGATGCTTGTGTAGGAGGAGTTTTTTCGTAATTTATTATCTTCTGAATCACAACATTAGCTTCGGATAACGAAGAAACAGAAATACGTCCGTGAGCCATATCCGGAATATAATCTCCAGTGCCGTCCATACAAGCATAGTATAAATCGGTTGCAAAAGGTTTGTTATCAGAAGGGTCATAATAAATTTCGCCCGGAACAGCATAAGAGCCATCGTGGTCGCCAATAATTACAAAATAATCTGGTTTCGGAGTCCAATTTGCATAACGAGTATGAATTGCATCTTTCACTTCCGTGGCACTCCACGACGATGCAGAAACAACCTCGACACTATAACCAAGTTGTCTTTTCCACTGAGCAAGGTCGTTGGCAGCACTTTCATATTCCGAGTGAGAGATTATAATATAGTCTTTCCCCGATTTTGTACTATGGTCTCTTTCTTTACCATCTGGTATATAGGAAGGGTTGATAACCGAAGATTTCAGAATATCAGTAAAATGTTTTGAGTTATCGCTGGCTAAATAATCGAAAGAACTTTTTCCACCAGAAAAACTTACGCCGTATTTAATTTCAGAATAAACCCTTAATGTTTTAGTTACAGGATTATATTGTACAGGGCAAATTTGCACCATAGCAATTGGTGTTTCTCGCATTTTCTGAATTTCGACTGTCTCGACAATTTCCGAAGGAAAAAACGCATCAGTAGAATAAATTGTCTCATTACGCTCAAATTCAGGCTCTGGCGCACCCTCGGTGTCTCTTGCCGGTTTTAGCGAAGGGTGAAGCATATATCCCTCATAATCAATGTATTTTACCGAAAGAATCGTTATTTTCGGAGTTGCTCCAATAGGCATCGCAATCAAATCTGCACGCGACGGAACACCGGGCGCACCAACCTGACCAATAGGCGAAAAGCCTTTGATTTGAATAATTTGATAGTCGGTTTCGTTGACAGATTTTTCTGCAACAAAACTTCCATCAAAATAATAGCTAACAGTTACGCCACTACGCGTCGGCTCAATAGTCCGGTCTGGAATAATGTTTTCCTGTTGTTTTCCGACACCATCATCGGTAAATGGCAAATAAACATTTTGCCCAAACAAAAAATTACTACAAAACATCAATAGTGCAGCAAAAAGCAAGTTTTTTTTCATGATAAAATGGTTAGGTTTATAATAAGATTTATTTTTATTTATGATTTTTTCGAGTTGTTATTAACCTGAATATAAGCTATATACATTTCCTAATAAATAACAGTTTATACTATGTATGACATTTCCAATGTATAAAAACATATTGCTCTAATATTCAGTAGTTTAAATAATTTTTGCGGATTTTACAAGGTGTTGATTTACAGGCGTTT
>JAOZMU010000495.1 GCA_029934165.1 Bacteroidales bacterium | reverse complement strand
AACGTTTGAAAATATATTAATTTAATCCGAAAACCAAATTCACTCCAGTATAATCATACCATCTTTCAATAGTTAATGTAAATGCTTGTTATTCGCTTAATTTCCAGACTATTTAGTCAATTTTTCATTCTTTTAGTAAAACTGTATCAACTCACAATTTCGCCTCTCACGCCAGCTTCCTGCCGTCACGTGCCAACTTGTTCGCAGTATTCGATAGAGGCAATAAAAATTCATGGTGCAATACGTGGTATTTACCTTAGTAGTAAGCGGTTATCGAAATGTCATCCTTGGGGAACAACAGGATACGACCCCGTTCCACCTAAAAAAGAGAAGACGAAAAAATCTGCGAAAAAAGAATCTAAGGTCTAAGACCAATTTTTTATGAAACGTTTTAACTGTGAATTAGCAACTTAGTAAAATGAATTTAATAAAGTAAGCCATTAAAATTCCTAACTAAAACTAAATCAGGCGTAAGCAAAATTATTAATTTTCCATTACTTACGTCAATAAAGCGGAAGAATTTTTGTATTTGTAAGAGTCCTTAATTAATTATTAAACAGAACATTAGTAGATATGAATGTAATACATTTTTCACCTCATTTTCCTGAAAATTATCGCTTTTTTACAAAAGCATTAAAAGCTCTGAATATTACGGTTTTAGGTATTGGAGACTTAGTTTACGAAAAACTACACCCCGAAACAAAAGAGTCGTTAACTGAGTATTATAAAGTTGCAGATATGAATAACTACGAAGAAGTATTTCGTGCTGTTGCTTTTCTTTCTTATAAATATGGCAAGATTGACAATTTGGATTCATTTAATGAATACTGGTTAGAAATGGAAGCTAAATTACGTACTGATTTTAATATTAGTGGAGTAGATAGCCGCAAAATTGACAAAATCAAGCAAAAATCCGAAATGAAAAAAGTCTTCGAAGAGGCTGGAATTGCTGTTGCACGAGGACGAGTAATTGACGCTATTGATGCTGCTTTTCATTTTGTGGCAGAGGTTGGATATCCGATTGTTGCAAAGCCAAATACGGGTGTTGGAGCTGTCAATACGTATAAAATTGGTAATGATACGGAGCTAAAAAACTTCTTTTCAAAAAAGATTGAGACACCATATATTTTTGAAGAATTTGTGGTTGGAACAATTTATAGTTTCGATGGACTAACTGATAATGAGGGTAATATAGTATTTTACACTGGTCATGTATATCAAGACGGAGTTATGGAAGTTGTAAATGATGATAAGCATATTTACTATTATTCGTTGAGGGAAATTCCGGCAGAACTTGAAAGGGAAGGCAGAAAAGTTATTAGTGCTTTTGACGTGAAAAAACGTTTCTTTCATGTCGAATTTTTTAAAACAGCAGGCGATAAATTTGTTGCTCTTGAAGTAAATATGCGACCTCCAGGTGGGTTTACTACCGATATGTTTAATTATGCCAATGATATTGATGTGTATAAAATATGGGCAGAAACTATTAGTGAAACTGTATCTGAGGTAATATACGCGCGTAATTATCATTGTTGTTATGTAGGACGCAAAAACAGCAAAAAATACCTCTATGGAGATGAAGAAATTAAGGCAAAATACGGTAGTTTTATTGTTCATCAATCTGAGGTTAGTGGCGTTTTTAGTGCAGCATTAGGCGATTATTGCTATATTATTAGGGGCAAAAATCTCGCTAAAATCATGGAAATTACAGGCTATATTCAGACAATAACAAATAATTAAAGCTCAGATTTATTTTTATCATTACTGTCGGTGTGGCTCGAAGCCATACCGTTATGTTTCACACAAAAAAGAAAAAAAAGAAGAAAGAAACAAAAAAATATTAACTTTGCACTAAACTTAAAAGTAAAACAAAATGTGCTTATATAAGAATAAAATAGTTCTCGGAGACTGCTTAAATATCTTAAAAAATATTGATAGTAATTCAATAGATTTAGTAATAACTTCACCACCATATTTTCAACAGCGAGATTATGGAAATGGTAGTGATGGTATAGGAAAGGAAAAAAATGAAAACGAATATTTACAAAATTTATTATTAATATTTAATGAAAGTGTTAGAGTTACAAAAAAAACAGGTGCAATTGTTTATAATGTGGGCGATAAATACTTAAATGGCGGATTATCATTAATTCCTTATAAATTTGCAATAAAAGCAATAGAAAATAAAAAAGTATTTTTAATAAATGATATTACATGGTCTAAACTAAATCCAACACCGAGACAAGATAAACGTAAATTAATTCAATCTACCGAACCATTTTTTATATTTGCAAAATCAAAAAAATATCATTTTGATTTGAACGATTATCTAAAACACCTTGATGATTTTAATAAAAAACAAAAGAAAGCATCAAATAATATAGGAAAAAAATATTTTGAAATAATTGATAACTCGGAACTTTCAGAAAAAGAAAAAGATAATGCAAAAGTGGAATTACGAAAAGCTATTAAATCCGTGCATGACGGTGAAATAAGTAGTTTTAGACTGAAAATAAGGGGAATACATAAACTTGCTTATGGTGGACAAGCAGGTGGACGAAATAACCAAATAAAAAATAACGGCTTTACAATAATAAAAATAACAGGGAACAAATTAAAAAAAGACATAATAGAAAGCCCTGTTGAAAATACAAAAGACAACAGTCATACAGCAGTTTATCCATTATATATTATTCAAGAATTAATTAAATTATTATCAAAACCAAATGATATTGTTCTCGACCCTTTTAACGGAAGTGGAACAACATGCCTTGCTGCAAGAAATTTAAACAGAGATTATGTTGGAATAGAAATTAATCCAGACTATGTAAAACTTGCACAAGAGCGTTTACAACAAACAAAAATTCAACAAGAACTATTTTTATGAATGAACAAAAAATATTAGAAACAGCTTTTGAAAAAGCTACACAACTGATTAAATTTAAAAAATATTCATTTTCAGAGATAATACAATCAGATATTAATTTGTTAATTGAAAAAATCGGTAGCAATAAATCTATTGTTTCGGCACTTGTTACAAGCCTTGTAAAAAAGATTTTAACACCTGAACAAGACATTAGATTACACAGAACTGATTTTGAAAATGGATATTCTGCACGAGTTTTGGACACAAAATTTACAAGTCCATTTTTTAAACGTCATTTTCCAAAATATGCAAATAAAGAAAGTGCTTTTTTAACAATGGCTACAAGAGCACAAATAAAATGGACAAAAGAAGACGGTTTAAATTTAAAAATTAGGAACAAGAACCTAAAAATTAGTTTCTTAAATGTATTTGACCAAGTAGAAAATCATAATATTCCTGCAACACAATATTTGAATTATTTGTTTATCAAACTTATTGATTAGACTTTGGACAAAATTATTAAAACTAATAAATAATAATCAATTAATAAT
>JAOZMU010000494.1 GCA_029934165.1 Bacteroidales bacterium | reverse complement strand
TCGCACGTAAAGTACTGGTAATAAGTACAAAAAGTGGTTTTCTTAGAGGCACTACATACAAGCGACAATATGTAGGTGGGTTATTATTAGAACTTGCAATTCCCTTTTTATTTTCGATATAATCAAAAATGGCATCATCTGAAAAATCAAAATAAACAAACCTTTTTTTATCAAAGCTATAAAAATGTTTAATCCAATATCTTGAGTTTTCTTTTCTTGGGAGTTGGTTCTCTATCACAATATTACCCTGTTCTGTTTTCAATAAATATTTGTTTCCCAAAGAGGAAATATCCAAATAATAGTCTCTGAAAAAGCCTCTTTTATTTTTCGTAACCCCTTTTTTCTGAGAGTTTTCAACTTCGGTGAACAAGAAGATAGAATCTACTGTTTCGTACATAAGTTTACCTTTTTTTGTAAAAAGGTATATGGTATTGTGAAAAACAGGATTTACCTTTTTAATAAACTCAAAATCTGTTGAATAAACCATTATTGCCTTACCTAAGCCGCAATTTACATAAAGCTCATTATTATGTAATGTAATATCTTCAGGTGTACAAGCGTCAAAATCAAGCGTTCCCTCTATTTTTTTTTCATTGATGTTTATTTTTTTTATATTATTATGCTTCCTGTCTAAGATAAAAACGTAATTACCCACAACACAGCATGCACTGGCAGATAATGCACCACCTTTGTATGTAAATTGAAAACCAATACTATCAGAGTTTTGATTATCTATTTTAAATAAAATAGAATCAATTACCGTACAGTATTTGGTATTGTCTTCCCGTCTGTCTTTATTAACATTCTCATTACAAGCAATCAAAATTAAGAATGCGAATAATTGAATTGTATATTTTATTTTGTGCGATTTTCGAACCATTCTATTACTACTTTTTTAATATGTTCATATGCCGATGTTGAACTTTCTGCTTTTTTATCTGCTTTATCATCCCATTTAAAATATTTTACTACGTCAAAACCTATTGCCCATGTGCCATTATCCATGGTATCGTCTTCGGCTGCACCATTACTACTACCAAAATGAATAAACATAATCTCATCGCCAACATCTGTTACTATCCCACAGTGTTCGTAATCCTTGCCAGTTTTTTTCCTTCCAAATGTAATAATATTGCCTGGTTCTACATTTTTCAAATCGGTTATTTCGCCAACACGTTTTTTTGCTTCGGAAACCAAATACGGAAGATAGTAACTTTTAAAGGTTACTGATTTAACACCAAGTCCTTTTTCCATACAACGCCCAACCATAGAACCACAATCTGATTCACCTCCTGGTGGTTCACTTTTTCCTAATACCCATTTATCAGTACTAGTTTTGGCTAGATACTCATACGCATAATCAATGGCTAACCCCCGTTGTATAGAATCAAGTCCAGCAAAATCTATGTATTTTATAGGGCGATTGTAAACATATACGTACCCACTACAATCGGAATGTCTCTCCGACAACGGATCAACGCTATGCCACCTCCCAATCTGCGCATCATACATTCTTGCACCGTAATCGTACCAATCTAAGCCGAACTCTGCTTGGGCTTCTTTGCCGTTGTAGAGGTAGCGGTTTGTGCTTGTGCCAATGGCTTTTCTGTCCGTTGGCATTCCAAACGGGTAATAGTCTGCAATTTGCTCTACTCGCCTTCTGTTTCCTTCAACGGAATATGCTACCCGTGTATTGCCCAAATGGTCTTTTATGTGGTATTCGTATTTGTCAACAACAATTTTGCGTGCATACTTGTCATGGTGAATTATTGTACACCTCACAAAAACAAAGTTAGTGCTATTTCCGCCAAGCAGCAAATAAACATCTAGCGGTAACTAATCGCAGTTGCAACTGTCTTTTTAGTAACTCACTTTTGTTGTTCTAACATTTTATTGCGCTGGATTTGCCTTTAAATAAACAGAGTCTCGTATCAAATATAATTCGCCTATTTTCGGGCAATTATTCTTCCACTCATCAAAATATAAATATGCATTAGCAACAACAGTGTCAGGAGGAATTTCTTTAAACGATAACCTACAATATATTTGGTGCATTTGCCTACTTCGCAAATGTGTACTTTCGAACTCAACAACAAATGCTGGTTTTGAATAGGGATATTTCAATATAGCAGGATTTATATACCAAATAGCATACCTGTTCGGATATTTTGTGATTTTTTGCCCCCAAAAAGTAAAATCAAGTTCATGTTCATGCTCTAACCAAAAAACAACTGAATCGAAATTAAATTGCAAGTCGTATTTAGATAAAGAGTCTTCAAGTGCAGAATAATCAGCGGCGTAATATTGTGCTATAAACACCTCTCTTTCTTTTGATTCTTCAACTGAAGAAGAATGACTCCATTTTGTCATTCTTACATCAAGTATTTTATTAAGAATACAACTTGAAAACAACATTGTAATCAAAAGGAACAATGTGATATTTTTTCTATTCATAAGGCTTTAGTTTTTTGGGGGTTTCAACAGGAGTTAAGTCTATATTTGTTAAATTATATGACTGCAAAACCTTTGTAGGTGTGGCAGTTTCAACAGGAGTTAAGTCTATATTTGTTCCTATGTTTCTTTTAACTATATTTTTTTGTTTGGCATTTGGTCTGTCAAATTCTATTCCTTTATCACCGCTAATTAAGCTTTCTCCAGTTGGTGTTTTTCCGACATTCATTGCATCTGTAACTACATCTGAGCAATCTTGACGACCTAATTTATAATCTGACTTAGCAGACGCTATTGCTGCATCCGTCATAGGTGCATCTGTACTTGGGTCTGTTTTTATTTCATACCCACTTTCATATCGCTGTATTTTATTTCCATCTGCATCCAATACAAATTTCATGTCATCTGCGTCATAATTATTCCCCTCTATGACATAGTTGTATTTGCTGTTCTTAAAGTCATCAATTGAATTAAATTTTTTGACTGTAGAAACACTCTGGGATTTTATTGCTGGATTTCCTGTATAGCCATCTTTAGAAACATAAGTGTAACCCTTTTCAGCTGTTCCAATAAGCACTGCTTGATGACCAGCTCCACGCGCTCCCTGTCTATCCACAATGGGAATTATATCTCTTCCATCTGGATCAATTGCATTAATTGGATTATTCCCAACATAGCAGTACGGTGTAAATGCAAAAAACTTCTCTGCCAACGGATCAACACAATGCCACCTCCCAATCTGCGCATCATACATCCTTGCGCCGTAATCGTACCAATCTAAGCCGAACTCACCTTGGGCTTCTTTGCTATAAGTTATCTACTTCTTCACGAGAAAGCCCGGTTTGTTCAATTATTTCTTCTATTGGCTCGTTATACTTTAACATTTTTTTAGCAAATTTTATGCTTTTTTCCTTCTCTTTTGCAAGAGCTTCTTTCTCTTTTGCAAGAGCCTCTTCTTTGAGCTTGC
>JAOZMU010000493.1 GCA_029934165.1 Bacteroidales bacterium | reverse complement strand
TCTTTGCAATGTGTTAAATATCAGGATGTAATGGCGAAGTCAGAAACTTGAGTCATATAAGTAATGGAAAATGGAAAATTAATAATTGTTAATTATTAATTTTCCATTACTTAAATCCTTTTCGCTTGATTAAAAGATTATTGTGATAAAAAATCATCTACGTGAATTACGAATTTTTGATTGGCTCAAGCCAAATAGCATTAACGCTTCATGGCTACTGAACAATTATTTTTTGTGTATAAAATTGATTTTCTGTTTGTATTTTAATAAAATAAATTCCCTTTTCTTTAATTGAAAATTGCGAATTAGGAACTACAAATTGTTGGTTATGAATAACTTTTCCGGTTATGTCAATAATTTGAATATTATTAATGTTTAATTCGTCGTTCGCAATTGTGAATGTTCCGTTTGAAGGATTTGGAAAAACATTTATTTTGTTGGTCGGATTTTGAATAATTTCTTGCGGAGCGTTAATATCCTCTATTTCAATCCACCAAGCATCAGAGAAACCTGCGCCTTCGCTTGTTGTTCGTCCGGCGAGCAAATATCTGTTATTTTCGAGATACCTAATATAATTTATCTGTTCGCTACCATCGCCGCCAATTGTTGAATCTGCAATTATTTCGTGGTCTTGATTTATTTTTAGTATTCTCAAATCTGAACTTGGATAAGGAGGCACTTTAATATATTTGCTTGTGTATGTTAGCAATATGCAGTTATCCTGTGTTTCGATAGCAGTAACAGGCTCGTTGCAATCTGTTGTGTCTTTGTATGTTTCTTCCCAAACAATATCGCCGTTACTTTCCTCTATTTCGATTATTTTAATATCAAATTTATTTGTTCCGGCATTTAAGTAAGACCCTGAAATTAGGAAGTTTCCATTTTCGAGAGGCAACAAATTGTATGCTCTGTCTTTTACTTCGGTTCCGTAACTATTTTCCCATATTTTATTGCCTGTTTCGTCTGTTTTTACAACATAAAAATCGTAGTCTCCGTTTCCGAAATCGCTACTTGTGTATCCAGATGCTATGTATCCGTTGTCGGACGTTTGAAACACAAATTGAAATAATTCGTAGTTTTCTTCACCATAAATTACATTCCATTCTTCGTTTCCATTTTCATCAATTTTAAACAACCACGCATCAAGAAATTCTGCTCCAAAATTTTTAGTAGTTCCAGATATAATAAAACCCCCATCGTTGGTTTGCTTAATGTTTTTAAAAACATCAGCTTTATATGTTCCATCGCCATATTTTTTTTGCCATATTTGATTTCCATCTTCATCAATTTTAAGAACCACTGCCTCCCAGCCATCGTGGCTTCCGTTGGTGTATTGATATTGCTCACCAACAATGATATAATTATTATCGTTGGTGGAAATAATGTCGTAAGCAAGCTCCGAAGAATCGGCGTGTCCAAAAGATTTTTCCCATAAAAGTTCTCCTGTTTGGTCTGTTTTTACAATCCAAAAATCTGGTTGACTAATAGTATTATGATAGCCTTTTGAGCCTACTGCAATAAATCCATTGTCGTTACTTGGAACAAAAGCGAATATTTCATCGTATTTTTCTGCACCATACCATAATTGACCGTTTATTTGAAAGTCGTTTTGTGCAATAATTGTGTTTGTTAATAAAAACACAGTAGCAAATAATAAGAATAAGTTTTTCATGATTTTTCTGATTTTTGTGTATAAATATTATTTTCTGGTTATATTTTTACTCAAGTTTTTGACTTCAACAACAGCTTGATATTCAAGGTGTTATTGAAGCCAGAAACTTGAGTTACTTTATAATTCTTCCGCAACCGTTTACCTTGCCTAATACATTAGCCATCAAAATTTTATATGGATATTTATTATTAGACTCCCCGTCACTACAACTTTCTTTTTTTATTGTAAATAACGCCCCTCCATCGCCTTCTTGAGCTTGTATTTCAACTTCTTTATCAGAAATGATTTTAATAGCTTGGCTAAGTTTTGATTTACTGTTATCCATATATGTTTTTGTGTAATATAATTTTATTGAAGATTGCCCCATAGGAATATATTCAGCATAATCTTCATATAATTTTAATGACCAAAGCGGTTCATTACCAAAGAAAACTACATTTTTCAAGTCGTTTGCACTAAGTCCAGAAGTGGATTCAGATGCTCCGCTTTTTTTCATCGAAACAATTCTAAGAACAACTTTGCTTATTTTTTCTCCTTGGTAGAAATCCATGGTTTTCTCTATGTATTCAATATCGAACCAAATATTTTGATATGGATGTTCAGGATTAGAAGGTTCTAATTTTCCCATATCTATATTTTCACCTAATGAATTATTTTCGCAACCGAAAAAGTTGTATTCTTTTCCTGCTTCATCAATAAAAACATGCCAAGTTCCGCTTGAACTTGCATTCATCACACGAAATTTTGCTTTAATTTTTATAATTTCAGATGATGCCTTATTAGACTTCGAGTCAGTTTGTTCCTCAACTTTTTTCGGATTTTGTTGTTCCCGTTTTTCAACTTCTGAATTTTGATTTTTTCCGCCACAAGCGAAAAAAATACTCGCAATTAATGCAAATGATAAAATTTTAATTGGATGTTTCATTTTGTTATTTTAATTATATTAGAAAACCGAAAACCTTTGCTTTAAGCGAAAGGTTCGGCAAGTAAGTAAAAAAACTCAAATTAAGATATTAAGTTTTGGATTTTTAATGAAATTTAATAATATACCATTATTGAAAAAGCAAGGTTGTTCTTTAAAGAACAGCCTTGCTAAACATAATAAAAGTTTATTGAGTCTTATAAATATTCCACTTCGCCACATGACCTTTAGACCATAAGAAAACATTTGACCCATTGTCCCCATGAACAGTCTCAGAACTCAAATAGTTTCCATTCTTAGTTACTATATACATCCAACCACTTCCAGCATCAACAATTTTAAATTTCTGATTGTTAGAGAGATTAGCAGCAAACTGTTGAATATTTGTTCTTGTTTTATCATTTCCTTTTACAATGTCAAGAGCTTTTCCGGATTTTACATTTTTAATATACCAATATCCGTCTCCCGCAGTAACAAAAGTGAACTGTTGGTTTGTTGATTTACCATTGTTCCATAAATCAACATTAGCTCCATTGTTTGTACTGCCACCAGGGATTTCAAGAACACGTCCGTTTCTGTGCTGAATTGTATACTTAACACCTTCTTGTATTTTTACTTGTGCTTGTGTAACTGTTACTACAATTAATAAAATTGCTAATAGAAATACTTTTTTCATTTGATAAAATATTTTAAAATTTCCTACTCTTAACGATTTTCGATACTCGTCTAAACTTTTATTTATACAGGTTTATTAGAATTTTACTCCTGTTTCTAAGTTTTAAGTAAAATGAATTTAATAAAGTAAACCATTAAAATTCCTAACTAAAACTA
>JAOZMU010000492.1 GCA_029934165.1 Bacteroidales bacterium | reverse complement strand
CTGGCGGGGCAGAGCGACCGAAGGAAGCTCCTGCTCCGACATTGCCAAAAACGCATGGCACAAGGCAACTACAAGCGAAAAGCCCTATTAGCCGCCCTCTTAAATGTTTTTTTTATGGACAAATCTTGTAATTTTAGTTTCTTTGGTGTTTTGCACTTCGTATAATTATTTATTTATCTTGTTGTAAATAAGTTAGTTATGCTCAAAATGAGTGTGTTGTGCAAAACGTACTGTGTTGATGTTGTTAATCTTCAAAAAAATATATTGCATGATTGAGCTACAAGGGATTTTTTAAAGTCGGATAAATATAACTATTTTTTATGAAAACTCCACTATCATCTTTCTGTCGTAGGCAAATTTACAGGAAAATTATATACTTTTGTTTTTCTTTTGTGCAGCGATTGTGTTTACTGGGATTTGTAGTTCATAAGACCTGTTTTTATAAAAGTTTTGTGGTTGTTTATTAGCATTTTACGTTAATAAAAGCATAAAACTGTTTATTGAAAATAATAATAATAATAAGAAAAATTAGTGTTATGTCAGATACAACTCGTGGATATTTAGATATGCAGCTTCTTCGTTTCACAACTGCCGGAAGCGTTGATGATGGAAAAAGTACGTTGATTGGTAGATTGTTATACGATAGTAAAGCTATTTTTCAAGACCAGTTGGACACGCTGGAAGAGGCTAGTAAACAGCGTGGTAGCGATGAGGTTGATTTGGCACTTCTGACAGATGGATTACGTGCCGAGCGTGAACAAGGCATCACGATAGATGTTGCGTATCGTTATTTTGCGACACCAAAACGCAAGTTTATCATCGCTGACACGCCCGGACACATACAATATACGCGCAACATGGTTACTGGTGCATCGACGGCAAATCTTGCCGTCATTCTTATAGATGCCAGACATGGAGTTGTTGAGCAAACGTTGCGTCATGCTTACATTGCGTCTTTGTTGCAAATTCCGCATATTGTTATTTGTGTTAATAAAATGGATTTGGTGGATTTTAGTGAAGAAAGATACAACGAAATTTGCAATTCTTTCAAGTCTTTTTCGTCGAAATTAGATGTTCAAGACATTCGTTTTGTGCCAATTAGTGCAAGAGATGGCGATAATGTTGTTCATCGTTCGGCGAAAACAAAATGGTATGATGGACCAACATTGATGTATATTTTGGAGCATATTTATATTTCGAGCGATAAAAATTTGATTGACGCACGTTTTCCGATTCAATATGTTGTACGTCCGCAACGCGCAGATTTTCACGATTATAGAGGCTATGCTGGGCGTGTGGCTGGTGGCACTTTCCGGATTGGCGATGATGTTGCGCTGCTTCCGTCTGGGTTTACCTCGAAAATAAAATCTATCGACACCATGTCTGGTGCGCTCGAATTGGCTTATGCTCCGCAGTCTGTAACGATGACACTGAACGACGACATCGACATTAGCCGTGGCGATATGATTGTCCGTGTGAACAACCAACCAACAGTAAGTCAAGATGTTGATGTTATGGTTTGTTGGTTTAATCCGCGTGCCATGAGACTGAATGGCAAATATGCTATAAAACACACAACAAACGATGTGCGTTGTATGGTGAAAGAAATTCGTTATAAGATAGATGTCAATACGTTAGAGCGTGATTTTGCGGATAAAAAAATTGAGATGAATGATATTGGTCGTGTATCAATCCGGACAACGAAATCTATTTATTTCGATTCGTATCGAAAAAACCGTATCACAGGAAGTCTTGTTTTTATCGATGAGGACACAAACGAAACCGTTGGGGCAGGAATGATAATCTAAGTTTTTGGTATTATAAAATGTGTGTTTATTTTAGACTTTGGACAAAATTTACTAACCCCAAAAAAACAAGGTTTTTTAAAGTGTAAAGTTTATCTGAAACCATGCCTATTTATGTAACTGTTTTTTTAGTTTATGCAATTTTTCTGCTTATTAAAAAAGCTCGTTGTGCAAGCACTAATGTTAAAGGAATGAGTGCAACTTCCATTTTATGAGGCAAAAAAGACCAAACCATTGCGAGTAAAACCATTGCAATTGAATAACATAAGAAATATTTGCGGATAAATTTATTGATATTCGTTTTTAGCGTAAACCAAATAAGTAATAGATTTAATGGTAAAGACCAAATCACGTTGAAATTATGTAAGGCTATTTTATGCTCGGTGAGACCCCACATTGCCGAAATAACAACTCCGTATATTCCCACCAGAGAAAAAAGAAGCGTGTCTAACGACCGAAAACGGTTTTTTTTCAAAAACTCAAAAATCGAAATTGGCGTTATAAGTACAAGAAGTAGCCAAAAAACAACTATCGGCGCGAAGAATGTCGGGTTGTTTGCCTTAACTTCGGAAACGAAAAGTGTTCTCTTTTCTTTTACTAAAGGTTTAAATCCATGCAACGAATCGGCAATTTGTGCGTTGTCGAAAGCCTCTTCAAGAAACTCTGGCAAAAACATATATTGCGATGCAGTTGCCACATTATCAGTAGGTTTTCCTAGCAAAGTATTCATAAAAAATCCCTGCCACGGCTGTTTCCAAGTATAGTGGTGAAGCAAATCGCGGAATGTCAATGCTTTTTCTGTGGAATCGTTGAAAATAATAGACTCGCCGAAAGAAAGTTTCAATCCATCGCGGATACGTGTTGCGCAATTGTCGAAAAAGAAATCGTACCGATAATACTTATTTTCTGGTAATGCGTTTTTTTGCAAAAAATCGAATATCGTTTGACGTTGCTCGGCGTTCAAATCGAGTATTTGTTCACGTATGCCCCGATTTTCTCTTTTATAATAGGCAAAAGCATTGCTAAAAATATTGACGGAAAGAAAGTAATCCATTTTTCCCCTAGCAAATTTAGTGTAAAAATCTGGCTGGTCGAAACTAAAAGTACCGTAATTATACGTCCAATCTATTCGTGTTATAGGGTCAAAAACACGAATAGCACTATGCCCAAACAATGTGTGCATTTCGTCTCCGGAAGCCGTTGTTATTAGGCTTATTTTTGCATCTGCCGATAATTTCGTGTTGCGTTGTGCGTTGATTTTGATTGTAAAAACAGCCAAAGATAAAATTAATAAAATAATATTTTTCATTGTGTCGTTTTTTGTAGGCGTAAAAATAAATTGCAAAATAGAGTTTTTGGAACAAAAATTAAATTAACATAAAGTAATGGAAAATTAATAATTAATAATTTTGCTTACGCCTGATTTAGTTTTAGTTAGGAATTTTAATGGCTTACTTTATTAAATTCATTTTACTAAGAGTACTTATATTACTATTTGCTGCTGATTTTAAAAAAACCGTAAGTACTCATACAAAAGTTTTTACTTATTTGCATGTCTGTAATTTACTGATAGTTCGAGTTTTACAGAATTGCGTAAGCAACACTAATTAGGTCTTAGACT
>JAOZMU010000491.1 GCA_029934165.1 Bacteroidales bacterium | reverse complement strand
TATAGTTGATGTAATAAATTGAATATTAAGGTGTTATAAATCGCAAATGCACCCTTTTGAAAGATAACGAAGTTGTAGCTTTAAAAAAATCTGAACACAAGGCTGAAATCAAAACTAATTTAGGCGATAACATTCCTTTTTTTAGCAATTACGTGGAAAAAGAAGGCTTAGATAACTTTCTGTATTCGAGCGAAAAAGAATATTTACCTTTCGATTATAAAGAAGAAAAAGCAGAAGACGGAGTTTTTATTGAACAAACAAAAATTGGAATTAATAAAAAAGACCGTAACGTTGATAACGGAAAAGAAGGCTTTTTTAAACAAGTAGTTTTCAAACTTCGAGAAGGTTTTTCTTTTGCTTTTATAGCTGAAATTGATGATGAAGGTTTAGACAAATATGTTTCTTACGTAAGCATGGGCGCAGACAAAAGTGCTTTCAAAATCAGCTTTAAAGAAACAAGTTTAGAGCCTGAAAATGAGATTAATATACAAAAAAATGAAAGTCATAAAATCGTTTTGCTTTCCGATGCTTATCTTTCTGGTTACGATTCGAAAACCGATTTTCAGTTTGCAATTTCATCAACAAAAGCGTTTCGTTTTTTGAAAACAGAAGTTAAAGAAAATAACGATAAGTATTACAGTTCTGACCCTCTGAAAAAGAAAACAGAAAATATGAATAGAAGCGATAAATTCAATTTGATTGAAAAAGGTTCTGTTTTCTTTTTTGAGAACGAAACACAAATGAATGCCTTTGCTGAAAAATTAGAATTGGAAGCAAATTTCCGACAGATAGGTTACAATAATTTTAAAATAATCAAATAAAACATATAGAGATGAATACGCAATTTTATAAAATTGAAGCATTAACAAATATGCACGTTGGTAGTGGCGATTCAAACTACGGAATAATCGACAATCAAGTTCAGCGCGATGCCGTTACAACGCTTCCGACCATTAATGGCTCAAGCCTAAAAGGAGCTTTGCGTGAGTTTTTTGTGAGTGAATGGAACGAAGATAATGAAAAACTAAATTCTATTTTCGGAAAAGAAAAGGGAGCTGATTATCGTTTTTTGAGCGCAAACTTGTTGGCAATTCCTGTGCGAAGCAATAAAAAAGCGTATTTTTTGGCAACTGCACCAATGATTATAAAACAACTAAAAGACGATTCTGAAAATTTTGATGGAAAATTTGATTTATCACCTTTTGATGATTTATGTCCAAAAGACGAAAATCCAATCGTTTTTGTCGAAACAGACGGACTTTTGATTGAAGATTGTGAGAAATTTGAGAAAATCGACAAAGCAGGCAAAACCATTTTAGCCGATTTTGAAAACTTGGTAATCTTTAGCGATAACGATTTCAAAAAACTTTGCGATGATACTTCGTTACCAGTTATTGCACGAAACAAGGTTGGAGAGAATTTGTGGTACGAACAAATTATTCCGCACAAAAGTTTATTCTCGTTTGTTGTTATTCATAATACTGAAAACTTTGTAGATTTTAATGATAAAATGACAAACGGACTTGTTCACATTGGCGCAAACGCAACGGTAGGATATGGTTTTACTAAAATTTCTAAACTGTAAAAAAGATGAAAAAACGAATAGAAGATTATATCCCCAGAGCAATCGAACTCATAAAAGAAGTGGAAATTGCAAAAGATGGCGAAGTTAACAATAAGTTCAACGGTTATTTTTCATCTTTTGGAGCGTCTATTGTTCAATCTGGCTTAAAACCCACTTTGGCTTTTTTCTCTAATGAAGAATCAAAAGAAATGATTGTAAAAGCAATTGCTGAACTGCTTAAAAAACATGGGGAAGCCATTGGAGATTTAAAGCTACT
The DNA here is from genome assembly GCA_029934165.1 of Bacteroidales bacterium. Taxonomy (GTDB): domain Bacteria; phylum Bacteroidota; class Bacteroidia; order Bacteroidales; family JAOZMU01; genus JAOZMU01. The sequence goes on along the minus strand of JAOZMU010000491.1, from coordinate 1,597 downwards.
TGATTATGTAATTGCAAGCAGTAACGAAGAAAATTTAAAATCCAAAATTATTGATGCTTCCATAGCCCTGAAACTTGCAGTACGAACCTATAAATTAAAGAAAGATGAGTAAATATGAAAATATAGGACTGCTTTTTAATAAGCATTACTTTAAAAATCTTAATTTTAGAGGACAGTTCGATAATTCAACTAATCAAGAAGAATTAAAACGGCTAAATAAAATTTTGTTAGCTTCAATTTTTAATGACGCTAATATTCCTGAAATTGGCGGCAATTTAGATAATTTCAAGCTAACAACAACTTACCCCGGTCTTTTTACTGGTTCGGGCTATGCACACGAAAGTTCTGTTGTAGGTGAATTTAAACTTGGTTTCTTTTTCGATTACACAAGTGGAATGCCTTGTATAGCAGGTTCTTCTGTAAAAGGTGTTGTGCATTCTGTATTTCCTTGTAAAAAAGAAGATAGGGAAATACAGGATTCAAAAAAGGAATATTTACGTGATATATTGGCAGAAATTAACTCTAAATTGAAAAAGATTGATATTTCAAAACTCGAAGAAAATCTTTTCAACAACGAAAAGGCTTCTGTTTACGAAAAAGATATTTTCTTTGATGCTTTTCCTATTTCGCAAAAGGGTAAATTTCTTGGTAATGATTACATTACACCGCACAAAGATGCCCTGAAAAATCCAATTCCTTTGCAATTCTTAAAAGTAATGCCACAAGTTGAATTTCAATTCAATTTTAAACTCAACGATGCCACAATCGATGGAATAGAAATTTCGACTAAGGAAAAAGAGAGTTTTTTCAGGAAAATTTTACTCGATTTTGGTATCGGCGCAAAAACGAATGTAGGCTATGGGCAGCTTGAAGAAAGCGAAGATGAAAAACGAAAACGTGATGCGTTAGAAAAAATCAGAAAAGCTCAACTGGACGAGGAAGAACGAATAAAGAATGCAGAGAAAATAGAAGCCAGTAAGTCCGAAGAGGACAAGCGAATTGTTGCAGGTGAAAAATTGAAATGCACGGTTACGAAAGTGGATAAAAAGAAATTTTATTTTAAGTTTGATTGGTCTGATATTGAATTTAGTAAAGGTAAGAAGAAAATAAAACCGAACGACCTAAAAGTTGGCGAAATTGTTGAAATTGAAATTAATAAAGATTACTACACAGAAAAGGAAGTAAGTTTTTTAAATAATGTTTCAAAAACTTAACTAACGTTGGCTACGGATAGATGAAATAAAAACAAGTGGCAAAATGCGCAAATATTTTTCTTTTGCTGGATTTTGCATAATGCTGGGTTCAGTAGATTGCTAGTTTTTGTGGAATGATTAATTTTGCGTAATGCTAGGTTTTGGGATAGAGACAAACCAGACAGGTTTTTAAAACCTGTCTGGTTTTTTTGTGCAAAATTCCGTAGGAATGACATGTTTGTAGCCCAGTATGTAGCAACGCGTAATGCTGGTTTTTGCTATGTTTTGTATATTATGAATGAAAAAAAGAAAGCTATCACATTATTTATACTCAACTAAATCAACGAACTTGTTGGTTAATAAATTTTCTGTTTGGTTCAATATTTGTTATGCTGCTATATTTC
>JAOZMU010000490.1 GCA_029934165.1 Bacteroidales bacterium | reverse complement strand
TGCGGTAGTCGTCCGTATTTTGTGCGGCAGAATATAAAGTGGTAAGCAATAAAACCAGTATCGCACTCAAAAAAAGTTTAAAATTCCCCATAATTTTAATTAATTTAGTTTCCCCTTAGGTTAATATTAATAACGCTATTTGTAATACAAAAGTATATTAAATGACTGTAAATTTCATGCTAATATAAACATTGTTTATTCAATAAAGAAATTCGATAGAATTTAAACTTTAGTATCCTATAATATTTGTCATTATTCTTTCACACAAATTAGTCGTAATAGGTAGGTTTATAGATGTTTAGCTTATAGTTATTGAAAATATAACAATAAATGTCAAAAAAACAGGTGTTGTTTTATTCCAATACCTATTTTCAATTTTTTAAAATTTGGTTACGTTGTAAACCGTAAATACTTGGTTTGCCCATAAAAAATGTCGGCTACGCGTCTAAGTAATGGAAAATTAATAATTTTGCTTACGCCTGATTTAGTTTTAGTTAGGAATTTTAATGGCTTACTTTATTAAATTCATTTTACTAATAAATAGTACTATGTGCTTATTTCTGAAAATTAGACTCCAAAAATTTCCAAATATCTTTCTCCACTAACGGCTAAGTACCCTGCACTTTTTAATATTGAGACAATAATTTACTATTTGATTGAATATCAGCAATAAACAGCAAATAATGGTATATGTTAATTTAATCTTCGTTCTAAAGTTTATTTTTTGTACAAAAGCCGCTCCATAAACTTTGAACGGCTTTTTTGGCATCTTTCATATTTAATTTACACTTTTTTCTGTTTCCACGTCCTTTAAGTCGTGGAAAATGATAACCTTTACCTAATTCTTAGAACTTTAGTACTTTTATAACATTGACTACTAATTGGTTAAAGTGCTAAAGCCCTATCGTAAATTTATTTGCTTAACCTCCATGACCTAAAAAAGGACGTGGCAACAAATGGAAAAAGTGTCAAGTTTATTTTAATTTATATGCCATTAATTAGGATAAAAATGCTGCAATTTGTGTTTCATTAGTAATAAATATTTAATTTTGCGAAGTTATTATTATGAAACGGTATTGACCTAAAATCAAATAGATTTAATCCGATAATACTATTTATCAGGAAACGCATTGATACTCATGTAAATAACAACTATAAAAGTGTCAATTATCTTTACGCACCTACTTATTTAATACTATTTTTATGAAAATATTTTATCACTTCGGACGCTACTATATGCTTATGGGTAAAGCATTTAGTCGCATGGAGAAATTCAGTGTGCTTTTTTCACAAACTATCAAAGAGATTGATAAATTAGGAATAAATTCTCTAGGAATTGTCATTATTATCTCTGTTTTTTCGGGTGCTGTCATTACCCTTCAAACGGCTGTTGGTATGGATAACCCATTGTTACCTAGATATTTGATTGGCTTGACTGCCCGCGAGTCGATGTTGCTTGAGTTGGCATCTACTATGGTAAGCCTGATTTTAGCTGGGAAAGTCGGCTCGAATGTAGCTTCGGAATTAGGAACGATGCGCGTAACAGAACAGATTGATGCTCTGGAGATTATGGGGATAAATTCTGCTAATTATCTTATAGCACCAAAAATTATTGCTACGATGTTTATTAACCCATTTCTCGTAATTATCGGTATGTTTCTTGGTATCGTTGGCGGGTGGATTGTCGGAACAACATCTGGGCTTTTTACATCGGCTGAGTATGTTTTTGGGGTTCAATACGATTTTAAACCATTCTATGTTTTTTATGCTCTCATAAAAACCGTTGTGTTCGCATTTATACTAACTTCTGTTTCTGCCTATCAAGGCTACCATGTGCGAGGCGGAGCTTTGGAAGTTGGGCGTTCTAGCACAAAAGCAGTGGTTTATAGCAGTTTGTTGATACTTCTTTTTAATACCATTATAACTAAATTATTACTAATATGATAGAGCTTCGTGGTGTTGGAAAATCGTTTGGCGATAAAAGAATTTTACGCAATGTTAGCATTGTTTTCGAGCAAGGAAAAACAAACCTGATTATTGGGCAAAGTGGGTCTGGCAAAACAGTGTTATTGAAATCTATTGTTGGGTTGCACGAGGTTGAGGAAGGCGAAATTTTATACGATGGGCGAAATTTTGCAGGAATGAATTTTTGGGACAGAAAAGAAATAAGACGCGAAATTGGAATGGTTTTTCAAGGCGGTGCATTATTCGACTCTGCAACGGTTGAGGAAAATGTGCGTTACCCGTTAGACATGTTTACCAAAATGACAAAAGGCGAAAAACAAAAACGTGTCGATTTTTGCCTAAACCGTGTTAACTTGCACGATGCCAATAATTTATTTCCTTCTGAGATTAGCGGTGGAATGCAAAAACGTGTCGCGATAGCTCGGGCTATATCCTTGAACCCCAGATATTTATTCTGTGATGAACCAAATTCTGGATTAGACCCTCAAACTTCTATTGTTATTGACCAATTAATAAGCGAAATAACTAAAGAGTTCGATATTACAACGGTTGTTAATACACACGACATGAACTCGGTAACCGAAATTGGCGATAAAATACTATTTCTCTATCAAGGAGAAAAATGCTGGGTTGGGAGTAAAAATGACATTTTTAATACTCAGAATCAAATAGTTGACAATTTTGTTTTCGCATCAAAATTAATGCAACGTATAAAAAACAAGGAAAACGAATAGGAGTTTTCATTTCTTGCCTAAAACCGTTAGAGTCAGAAAAATAGAATAAACCACAAATAAAATGATTTGTACACTTTGTAGTTCGCCACTAATAAATAAAAGGGATAAATATTATTACAATTGCGATGTTTGTAAAGCAATCGTAATGGATGAAAAATTTTATTTGTCGGCAGAAGACGAAAAAGCAAGATACGAAACTCACAATAACGATGTAAATGATGTTGGCTATCAGAACTTTACGTTACCAATTACCAATTATGTTGTTGAGAATTTATTGCCAGAGCATAATGGATTAGATTTCGGAAGTGGAACAGGTCCCGTTATTTCAAGTATGTTACTCAAAAGAGGTTTTGATATTGTTCAGTACGACCCGTTCTTTGCGCCAAATCGTAATGTGTTGAATAACAGATTCGATTATATCGTTAGTTGTGAGGTGTTTGAACATTTTCATAAACCCGATATAGAAATTTATAACCTTATGGCGTTATTAAAAAATGATGGTTTATTGCTTATTATGACAATGTTATATAACGACCAGATTGATTTTAAAACATGGAATTATAGAAACGATGCTACTCACGTTTTTATTTATAGAAAAGAGACAATCGAATATATTGCCGACAGAAAGAAACTGGAAATCATTGTTTTAACAGACAGATTGATTGTATTGAAAAAAACATAATGTAGTTCTGATAGACATATTAAATAATTGACTTGAAACTGCTTAATTTTCTGAATGCAAGTGAAT
>JAOZMU010000489.1 GCA_029934165.1 Bacteroidales bacterium | reverse complement strand
CTTGGCTCGGCATAACGAAAAGATACAGAGAAATGTATCAAATTTACGACAGGCAGATAAAATATTTGCATTATAAATAATTAGTAAGAAAAGTTAAGCAGGATTATTATTATTAAAAAAACTATCCTGTTTATCCTGAAATCAATTTAAGTTATAAGATTAATATAATAATAGAAATACAACTATTTTATTTGGTACATGGCACCATTTTTTGCTCCGTCCCCAGAAATTTGCCCAGAAATTTGTTTGCTTGAATCGTGAGTAAGAAAAAATACATCCTCTCTTTTTTTATCTTGTATTTTTTAACCTTTTTTTCTTGGCAATTAACTACCATTTCATGTTCTCTAGATAATAACTTTAAAACATTCGCCTTTTCTTCTTCTAATTTTTTATATAATTCTTTATTCAGATGATTTTTTGTTTCGTTTAATTTCATGATTCTCCTTTTTTATTTGTGCAAAATACAAATATTTTTTATCTTTATTTTTCTTTTTAACATTGAATTCACAAGCACAAAGAATGAGAGTTCTGTGAAATGAGTTTGTTATGCGTTTTCTTAATTTTCATTTTCTATCCAACTCTCAATTTAATTCTAACAAAATATTATTACTATCCATTAGATGTTTTTGAATGTTCAAAACTTCTTTATTTTTCAATTTGTCAGAATTCCTTATTCCTTGGATAATGGTTTCCGTATTACTTAATTCTGTATCATAACTCTCACATATTAATTTATTAAATTGTTCTTGAAAAGTATTTTTTATATCATTAGCAATTTCATCGTAAGACTGGCGAATTTTTTGTCTTTCTTTTTTTACCTTCCCAGCATATCGAATCTCTGCATACTCTTCATAACCTGCTACTAAAAAAGGTAAAACTATTGCAACTTTACTAACTATTGAACCAATCTTACCAACCTTATCGGCATATTTAACAGCTTCATAAGGCTTAAATTTATGACCAAAAAACTTACCAACATTATATATAACTTTATGAGCATCACTCCCTGAAGCAACTTTCAGCCCTTTCGCCCCATTGCTTACGGCTTCCTTGTTAAGAGCAAAGCTTTCCGCAAAACGACCTATATTATTTAATATATCAATACCAGATTCTACTTTTACTTTATCAATTCCATTTATCTCAATATCAGTATTAAAATTAACTTTTATAGACTCTTGGTTTAAAAGAGTTTGAGCAAGTTCAGATTGCATTAAAATATCAAGTTCACCTTCTAGTTGAGAAAATTCACTTTCTATAGAATATTCAATATTTTTATTAATATTATCTGAGTGTGTTTTAATTTTTTCTATTGAATTTATACTTTCTGACTCTAATATGTCTTTATCACCATCTTTTTCTATAAGATTTGCAATTTTATTTCCCTCTTTTTTAATATTAGATACTACAGTATCAATATGATCATAGACAATATTCTTTATATTTCTTTTACTTTCAATTAGTCTAAATTGTTTTCGTTGTAGCAGTTCTAATAAATTTTCAGTGTCTTTGTTTTCAGCAGTAAGTTGATTTATTATTCTATTTAAATAATCTTGGATTAGATTCAATGGGGTTATTAATCGTCCTAAAATACCTTTGTTGGAGATAAAAGCATTTAGATTTTTATGAAAATTATTATAACCGCTATATTTTACCAACTCTGCGCGTTCTTCTTGTTCAACAATCTCAAATGCTTCCAAGTAATCTTTTGCATCTATTACACACACAAATAAATCATCTGCTGTTTTGGGTTCTGTTACTTTTAAGGCATCAGATACCCAGTTTTTTAGAGAAACGTCTTTATCTCCTTGAGAACTTTTGTTTATAACAAGCATTATTTTATCAATTCTATTTTCTACAAAAGCTAATTGTTTAAAATTTTTAGCAGTTTCGTCGGTAAATCCCTGAGATGTAATAACATAAACAAGTAAATCAGCCTTGTTCATGTATTCTATGCTAACTTTATCATGTTCAGGTCGTCCTGCATAAATTCCTGGCGTATCAACCAATAAAAGATTGCCCCATGGATAGGCTTGCGGAATATCAGTAGTAATATTTTGACCTATTTTTATATCTTTATTTCCTGATATTGCAGATATTATTGTTGATTTACCTGCACTATACTGACCCACAAAAGCAATATCTAAATTAATTTTCTGCTGTAAATCAAATAGTTTATTTTTAAACTCATTAACTATAAAACCTATCTCTTCATTTTGAATTGCATCTAATGCAATATTTATATTTTTAATCAATTTCATACTTTTTTCTTCAGCTACTTTAAATTTTATTTCGTTCATATTATATAACCTCTATTTGAATTTTTTTATTAATTATTTTTTCTGCAGTTCTAACATTGCCCCATAAATGACCATATAATTTACCAGCAACTCTTTTTTCAACTTTTATTATAAACTTATCCTCCTTATCATTGTAAAATGCGTTAAGCACTTCTGTTCTATCAACATTTAATGCACCAAGTAGAATTTTTATTTTATCATTTTCTTTTCTAATTTCTACAATTCTCTCCCCATAAATTTTAATGAAGTCTTTCTTTTTTTTATACTCATCAAACAAAGGGGTTTTAACTAAAATTTTTGTTAATAAACCTTGAACTCTTGCAACTTTACAGATGTTTTTTTTGTCGTAACTGTTCGAGTAATGTAATTCTAGTAATTTTTCAATTAATTCAATATTCTCTTTTTCTGTAATTGAATCAATTAATTCAGTAGTTGTCGAATATTTTTTTACAAGTTTTTGAAACCCCTCAACTTGTTGATACAAATCTTGCGCAATTTTCTTTTTTAAACCATGAGTAATATCTTTGTAAAACCATGTTTTTAATGCACTAGTATTTTTCCTTTGCATCTTTTCAAGATTATTGAACATTCGGGTTTTTATTCTTGCTTTTTGTTTATTGAAGCGTTTAGTATCGTCCCCCCAAAACAAAGAAAATATACCTAAACCAACCCCCACGATTGCAAGCCCCCATCCTACTGGATTCCAACTATTGGCAACAGCTGTAGATAGTATTACAGCAGATGCTGTTCCTACGGCGGCTCCAGTCCATCTTACAACTTTACCGGTTGAACCTTTTTTCACCTCACACATTTTCTCAGATTTTATTTTAGAAACACTTAAGTCCATATCAAATTTAAATTCCTTAAAAAATTCTTCTAGATACCTATTCATATCAGATGAAATTTTTTCTTGAATAGATTTTATCTTATTTTCTGTGATATATCTACTAACGGCTTCATTCCATTTATTGCCAAAATCAGGATTTTCAATATTGTGGTCTACAAAAATATCAATTTTATTAAATAAAGGCTCAAATAGTTTTTCTACTTTCCTCTCAATTTCATCATTTTTATCTGGTATAAATTTATCAAACCAGTTCTTAAGCTCAAATTGTTTATTTCGCAACAATCTTACAATAGGTTTTAGACTTTGAT
>JAOZMU010000488.1 GCA_029934165.1 Bacteroidales bacterium | reverse complement strand
CGGGTTTTGAGGAGCTTCTTTCAGTCGCTCTCAAAAACCCGTCCGAAAACACGCAAGACACTTCGGCAAGCTACCGCTACAATCCCTGCCGCAAAACGCCTTTGTAGCAAGCGGTTTGACAAAACAAACAAATTTTAACAGCTTAGACGTAAGCCAATTCGTAATTTATAATTCACTAATACAAAATAATAAAATAAAACAAAATAAAATAAGAGGTGTATGAAAAAGACAGTTTTAGTTGTTGATGATTTCGAGGTTAACACGTATGCAGTCGGGTTCACTCTCAAAAATGCGGGATACGATGTACTAAAGGCTACCAGCGGATTCGAGGCATTGGAATATTTTAAGAACGACAAAAAAATCGACTTGGTAATTACAGACTACAAAATGCCAAAGATGAACGGTGTCGAACTTATAAGAGAAATTCGGCAAATTCCTAAATACAAATTTATGCCAATACTCGTATTATCGACAGAAACCGACTATGAGAAAAAACGTTTAGCACGCGAAGCCGGAATAACAGGATGGGTACAAAAACCATTTAAAATAGATGTTTTTTTGAAATTTGTAGCCAAAGCGCTGAAACAATAATGGAACAATTTAGAGCAAAATTCATCGAAGATGCAACCGACCTTCTCAATGACCTTGAGAACGACCTTCTCGTGCTTGAGGAAACACCAAATAACAGCGAAATGCTTGAAGAAGTTTATCGCGTAATGCACACTCTCAAAGGTGTTAGCGCGATGTATGGTTTCGAGTATATCGGTAATTTGACGCACGACCTTGAAAGTATTTACGATTATGTCCTCAAAGGAAAAGTTGAGCTGACAACAGAAATTCTCACCCTAACACTGGACGCACTCGACGTTATCCGGAAATTGCTCCAAAAAGAAGACCCATACCAAGATACCCTTGATGCTTATTACGATACGCTGGAAAGAATAAAAATTGTGATACTGCAAATACAAGCACAAATTGCAAGCGAAGTTACCATCGAAACAGAGCAAAAAGAATCGCAAAACGATGAAGATAACAACAACAAAATAAAAACATATTATTTACTTTTTAAACCAGATTCATCGCTTTTTAAAAGAGGAGTAAATCCGTATGCAATCATCGAAGAACTTTGTGAACTAGGCGAATGCAAAGTTATTTCTCATTCTGCCAATGTACCAAAGATAAACTTAATTGACCCGCTGTTGTGCTATTATCACTGGGAAATTTTCTTGGCTACCAACGCATCGTTTGAAGAGATAGAAGACGTTTTTATTTTTGTCCCCGAAGAATATAAAATTCATAAACTATTTGGGCAAAATTTATTACACAACGCCGCTTTCATCAACAAAGTTGAAAGCACTTGCTACGAGCAAGAAAGTCTCGATTTTATTGAGTTACAGGAATTTATAGCCAATTTAAAAATTCCGCACATAACAGCCAATTCCAAGAAAAAGAAAGAAGCAAACACATCAAGTACTTTTAGCGACAAAAACACATCAAGCATAAAAGTGTCATCAGAAAAACTCGACGACTTGATGAACCTCGTCAGCGAATTGGTAACATCGAAAGCAGAAATTAGCTTGATTGCCAAAGAACTAAAAACGCCAAAACTGACTCGTGTCGCCGAGAAATTTGATAAACTATCGCGACTTTTCCGCGACACAGTATTAGACATCAGATTAGTTCCTGTCGATACTATGTTGGTGCGTTTCAAACGTCTAGTACGAGATTTATCGCAAGAATTTAGCAAAGAAATTATCTTTACCACAGAAGGCACTGAAACAGAGATAGATAAAACTATTATTGCAAAACTTGCCAATCCGCTGATGCACATTTTCAGAAATAGCATCGACCATGGCATAGAGCCAAAAGAAGAGCGTATTGCAAGAGGAAAACCAAAACAAGGGAAAATTCATCTTGCGGCTCACTATTCTGGAGCAAATGTAATAATACGCATTACTGATGACGGGCGTGGGCTAAATGCCGAAAAAATACGTAACAAAGCTATTGAAAAAGGACTAATTCTTCCTGAAACCCAACTGACTGAAAAAGAAATTATTAACCTTGTTTTTACATCTGGATTTTCGACAGCCGACAAAGTTAGCGAAATATCTGGGCGCGGTGTCGGCATGGACATAGTCAGAAAGCGTATTGGCGAAGTTCGTGGCGAAGTAGAAATACAATCTGAACAAAATATTGGAACTACAATAACAATAAAACTCCCCCTAACACTGTCGATTGTAGATACTTTGCTTGTGAAAATAGCAAACTCACATTACCTAATTCCGCTTACGATAATAAACCATAGTAGCGAAATTCGGATGAGCGAAATTAACACAACCAATAATAATCGCATAGTGCTTGATAATGAGATGGTTTCGTACATAAATCTGCGCAAAGAATTTGAGATTCACGAAGCCTATCCAGAAGTCAGCCGCATTGTTGTAATAAATTATGACGACCGCAAAGTTGCACTATTAGTCGATGTTATCATTGGCGAACACCAAGCCGTACTGAAACCGCTCGGCGAAGTATTCAAAAAACAAGAGATGATTTCGGGAGCAAGTATCCTCGGCGATGGAAGCGTTGCCCTTGTTTTAGACACAGATAAGTTGATTAAGCAGCATCATAGTGCAAACTCGGTGAGTGTTTTTTAGCACTTGGTTTTTATTAACCAAGCACATAAAACTCTGTAAAATTACAACTTATTGTAATTATGGCGTAAGTAAAATTATCAATTATCAATTACTTAATTATGGAAATAGAAAACATATTCAACAAAATAGCATATCTTTCATTCAATTTGGGCAACGAAATATTTGCTGTTAGTGTACAAAAAGTACTGGAAGTGCTTGAAGTTCAGAAGATAACACGAATTCCAAAAACACCCGATTTTGTCAAAGGAGTAATAAATTTTCGGGGCGAAATCCTTCCTGTCGTAGATACACGCATGAAATTTAATCTTAATGCCACAGTTATGACAAGCAAATCGGTTATCATAGTTTTCGATTTATCTACAAACGAAAAAGAAATGATGCTTGGTGCGCTGGCAGACTCGGTGAAAGATGTTCTTGAAATCCGCGACGAAGATATACTCCCTGTGCCTGAGCTAAGTAGCGATTATAATGCCGAGTTTTTGCGTGGTATGATAAAGGTGGAAAATGGCTTCATAATGATTTTAAATATCGAAAAAATATTCTCAATAGATGAATTAAGGTCTTAGACCTATTTTTTATGAAACGTTTAAGCTGTGAATTATTAGACTTAGGTTAATAAAAAGCGTAAGAACTTTTGTAAGTAAAATGAATTTAATAAAGTAAGCCATTAAAATTCCTAACTAAAACTAAATCAGGCGTAAGCAAAATTATTAATTATTAATTTTCCATTACTAAGAGTACTTAGTAACTCAAGTTTCTGACTTCGCCCTTACAACTTAATATTTAGCACATTGCAAAGA
>JAOZMU010000487.1 GCA_029934165.1 Bacteroidales bacterium | reverse complement strand
TGATTATTAATTGATTATTATTTATTAGTTTTAATAATTTTGTCCAAAGTCTAATCATTAGATGTAACTGTTAATATATTTTTTAAATCTGACGAGTATTTTGTATTTAAAAGGCTAACAAGTTCGCTACAATGTAAATTGTCTAATGGATTAAGTTTTACTCTCAATGCCAAATCAAATATTTTCATGGATTTGCTTTCAAACTTAATAGCTCCTGGCGTAATCTTATAGTAAAAAGGAATTTTTCCGATTGTAAATAGTTCTTCTAAATGCTTAAACACATATTTTGTTCGAGCCAAAATTGCAATTTTTTCATAAGTTATTTTGCCTTCAATATCAGAATGTGTTTTTTGCTTAATTAGGGTTTGAATTTTAGAAAATACCCATTTGGCTTCATCCTCCTCATTTTTTGCCGAATAAATGCCAAATTCTCCTTTTAAAACAGTATTTGTAATATCATTAGCATTAGGCATAATTTTTTTTGCAGCTTCAAGAACTTTTATTGATGACCGGTAGTTTTCTTTTAATTCTACAATAACAGGATTGAATTGTTTTATGAAATAATCGTCTCCCATATATTTTGCAGACGAACCATTAAACGCAAATATTGATTGATTTGGGTCGCCAACAAACATTATATTCCTATGTTCTCCATTTGTCATTGCTAATAAAAAATGATACTGAGCATTATTTAAGTCTTGTGCTTCGTCTATACATATATATTCATAAGTTCTACGATATAATCCTGCAATTTTTGGATTTTGGATAAAAAGTTGATACGCTAATAGGATAAGGTCATCAAAATCAATTGCATTTTGGGTTTGTAATAATTCCTGATAAGAAGAGTAAAATAAAGAAATATTTTCATCTTTAAATAAATCATCCATTCCTTCTTTTGTGCATAATTCCCGTTTGATTTTAGAAATAAAACCTAATGCCCGATAACAAAAATTTCTTTTTTCTTTTAAATCATTTCTTTTATATATTTCATGATACGAAGGTGTTAATTCAATTGCTTGTTCTACTAATCGTAATCTGTCAGCTTCATCTTCAAATATATGAGGCATGGTTCTCAACCCTATTGTTACTCCATGATTTTCCAATATATTTTGACAAAAACCATGGAACGTTCCTATAAACAATCTTTTATCAATATCAGGAATATCTCCTAAACGTTCCTTCATTTCCTCGCCTGCTTTATTGGTAAAAGTAATTGCAAGAATTTTACGTTTAGTCTGTGGCAGTATTTTTTTAATTCGTTCAGTAAGAACTCGTGTTTTCCCACTGCCTGCACTTGCTTTTACAAGAATGGCTCCTTCTTTATGAAGCACAGCCTTTTCTTGTTTTGGTGATAATTTTATTATATCAATCATGATAAAAGGCTTTATATTATTTCATTAACTTTATCAAAAAGAGTTTTTATAATTGGAGGCAAGTCTTTTCCGCTTTCTAAAATTTCTTGGGCAATCGCTGGTCCAAATTGTGTTTTTTGTGCTATCATACAATCATATACAGCATCTTTAAATCCAGCATCTCCATTGTAATTTCTTAAAATATCCTCGTAAATATTTTGGTTACATTCATCACAAATATCAGAAGTTTTTATTCGTTCTTTTTTTGTTCCGTCTTTTCTTAATATTTGATTTGCCAAGTAATTTTCATCATGCAATTTTGAGAAAGCCAATTTAATTTCATCTAAAAAGTCATTTTCAATAAAATAGCGTTCAAAATCACATTCATTGGGAAGGATAAAAATATTTGGTTCGGTCTCTAAGTCGATTTCAGTTTTATTATAAAGTTTTTTTAGTATCTTTTTTACTCCTTTTATGGGTTTTGTCTCGCCATCACTTAATATAAACCAAGGTATTTTTAATCCTTCTGCAACACGAATAAAAGGCAAATAATTTCCAAATCCGCCCACTCCAACAAAATCAATTGCCATTTCTGTTGCTGTTTTCCCAAAATATTTTTCGGCAAAAATTGGTAATGCTTGCTCTTCGGTTTCACCTTCAAAAAATACGATAGCTTTTGAAAAAAACAATTCACCTCTTGTATTAATTACTTGTCTTTTTATTTTGCGTTCATCTTCTCCGTCAGAACTTAGCAAGTCGGTATTTATTAAACCGCAGGATACATTGTTAGGTAGTTTATAAAAATTTCTTATTTGATTTAATTCTGCTGATGCTGCAATATAGGGTGAGTGTGTTGAAATAATTTTTTGACCGGTTATTTCGCTAATCTGACTATAAAGTTTTTTTTGTCCATTCGGATGCAGGTGTGCTTCCGGTTCTTCTATTGCAAGAATTGGGAAAAATGGATTTTTTGGAATTTTTTCAGCAAATTTCGTAATCTGCCATTTATAACTATTAATTTTTTCACTTCCAATTACCTTTCTAACCTCATCTATAAAATTTTTCTTTGTCGCAAATTCATTATCTTTTATGATTTGTAATTTAGTAACTACTTCCTCATTAATGTTTTCCGCTATAAATTTAATAAAAGAATGTTCAGTTAATTTGAAACTTACCGAATTTTCAAATAAAAGAATAATAAACGATTTTAAAGTAAGAAGGGACGACCAACTTCTTGTTCCCATTCCATGATACTCCATTGAAAAACTATCATCTCTGTCACTATAATAAATTGATAATCCTTTGCTTAAATCTCTTATTTTCTTCGTGAATGGTGTTATTTCGACACCTTCACTTGAGGTATTCATTGCTGTATCTAATTGCTTTAACGTATCTGTAATGGTTGTTAAAATATCACTGCTGTTTACAGCATTTTCATTTAATTCTTTAATTTGTTCTTCAATTCTTACAATGTCTTCCTGTTCATACTCTATCTTAGAAATCATTCTTCCAAAGTATGAGCTTTTTATCTTTATATCTTCAATAATATCACGTTGAGCATCCATGTAAAAAAATGGTAACTCATCAAAAACAAAACGTTTTTCTTGTCCGTTTTCGGAATTGAACCAATTGGTATTGCTATCTTCATCATGAAATTTACCCCAATCAGGAAGTGTATATTGCTCTGATTTATAAGAATTTTTTATAGTGTCGAATGTTACAATTGTTCTTATAGGAACAATACTATTATCATCTTTATCTTGTCGAATTCTATCATCTGTAAACAATATTTCCCACAATTCAGAAAATTCCTCCTCTACTTCTCCTTCATCATTTATCGGAACAATTTTAGCATCAATAATAATCTTGTTTTCAACACTATTTCCTGAAATATAAAAATCATCTTGGGAAATAAATTGTCTATTGCCAAACACAATTTGAAGAGCTTTTAAAAATGAAGTTTTACCTGTATTGTTCATTCCTGTTAAAACTGTTGTTGGTTCAAGGTCAATTTCAAAGTTTTTTAAACCTCTAAATCCTGCTATTCTAATCGTTTTTACTAACTCAAGTTTCTGACTTCAATAACACCTTGAATATCAAGCTATTGCAGATGTA
>JAOZMU010000043.1 GCA_029934165.1 Bacteroidales bacterium | reverse complement strand
ACAAAAGGCTTGGCTTATAAAAAAAATAATTTTTGAGATGTTTGTTTGCCTAAAGTGCCTTGCACTTTTTAATATTGAGATAAATATTTGCTATTAAACTGATAAACAGTAACAAACAGCAAATAATGGTACAAATTAATTTGTGGTCTCTTCAAAAGCTACTTAAAAATAACAAAAATGAATTACATTTTATTTGATGATTATAGCTGGAATAATTTGCTTCCGCTAACATACACCAGACCAGTTAGTGAAATCCGATTTGGTATCCTGACAATAAAAGAAAAATGGGAAAAACTATTGAACCAATCGTGTTCATACATCACAAAGCCCTACCTTTCTGCAAAATATTCGATAGAGCGTGGCGATGATAATATCCTAATAAACTCATCTATTTTGCCTGATGTTGAGCTTATTACGCGAATATCTTTGTTGCAAGAAGGACAATGTCTGGTCAAAGAAAAAATCCTTGTGGCACTACGCCTTGACAGAAAAAAATTGGACACATTTAATTGGCAAACATTTAGTAATTACGAATTTACCGAGTTTGACGAAGCAATCGTTAAGCTCGAAAATTTGTGGGACATTTTCCTGCTCAACGGCGAGCAAATCGAAGCCGATTTTAAACTCCTGACACGCGGTCGTCGTTCGCAAATGATTAATCCATCGAATCGAGTTTTTGGCGCAGAAAATATCTTCATCGAAGAAGGAGCGCAAATCGAAGCCGCAATTCTCAACGGCACGAAAGGCAAAATCTACATCGGCAAAAATTCCGAAGTAATGGAAGGAGCAATCATTCGAGGACCTTTTGCGCTTTGCGATAACTCAACATTAAAACTTGGAGCAAAAATTTATGGACCAACAACCATCGGACCACACTCGAAAGTTGGAGGAGAGATTAATAATTCCGTAATTTTGGGTTATACAAATAAAGCACACGACGGTTTTTTGGGCAACTCAGTAATTGGCGAGTGGTGTAATATTGGCGCAGACAGCAACAACTCTAACCTAAAAAACAATTATGCCGAAGTAAAACTCTGGAATTACAAAGCAGAACGTTTCATAAAAACAGGACTGCAATTTTGTGGACTAATCATGGGCGACCACTCTAAATGTGGCATAAACACAATGTTCAACACAGGAACAGTTATCGGTGTTAGTGTTAATATTTTTGGAGCCGGATTTCCCAGAAATTTTGTTCCCTCTTTTAGCTGGGGTAGTACAAGTGGCTACGTAACATACAGTATGCCTAAAGCACTCGATACTATTAAGTTAGTAATGGAACGAAGAAATAAAATACTCGATGAAAATGAAAAAGCAATTTTTCAAAACATTTTCGATAATACAGAAAAACATCGAAGATAAAAAGTCAATAAAAACAAGTTTTGTTTTCGCACATAAAAGAAAATTTAGTATTTTTGTGTAAATATTAATTTAAAACAATCAAGTGATGAAATATGTGAACATTGTAGCAATTCTCAGCCTTCTTATTTTTGTATCCTGTGGAGCAATGGAAGACAGAATTAAAGACGAAAAAAACACGAAAGATACCGAAACGACATCTTTCAACGAAAAAAACAACGAAAAAAGTGTCTATGTCAATAACGAAAAAGACACAAACAAGGACACAATTGCCCTTGTTGACATTACAGAGAAAAAAGATACTGTAAAAACTACAGATAATGATAATAAAATCGAGGTGCAAAACAACACAAATAGCGCAAAGAAATTTCACATCATCGTAGGCAGTTTCAAAAAAGAGGCAAATGCAAAATCGCTAAACAGCAAACTTTCAAAAAAAGGAAACAAAAGCGAAGTGCTTTGTCCTATCAAAGAATTTCATCGTGTTGTATATAAGTCATTTGAGAAAGAAGCTGACGCAAGAAAAGCTCTAAAACAATTGCGTACCGAGAAAAAGGACGAAACAATTTGGTTGTATAAAAACATTTAAAACAAAATAGTTTTTCAAAGTATAGAGGCACAATATTCGCACCGCGAGTATTGTGCTTTTTGGTTTATAATTTATTGAACTGACTAAAGCACAGATATTTATGGCACTTGTTAGAGTAACAAAAATTTTCAATTTCGAAATGTCGCACGCACTCTGGAACTACGATGGACCATGTAGCAATATGCACGGACATTCGTACAAACTATTTGTAACGGTTATTGGACAACCAATTGACGACACTAAAAACCCAAAAAACGGTATGGTGATTGACTTTGGGTCGCTAAAAACAATTGTAAAAACAGAAATAGTCAATAAGTTAGACCATGCTGTCGTACTTGCCGATAACTCGGCACACCAAAAACTCACCGAATCCGAACAAATGTTCGACAAACTATTCATAACTCCCTATCAACCAACGTGCGAAAATCTGATTATCGAATTTGCCGAAAAAATCGCGCCACAACTTCCCGAAAACGTAACACTACACAGCCTACGACTATACGAAACCGAAAACTCTTATGCAGAGTGGTTTGCAGACGATAATGTTTAACTTGCAAGACTATCTACAAATGAAAAATTAAAATATAATTCATCAAAAAGCGTTACAAAATCATGTCTTTTTAGTTTTATTTGATTGAAAATTAATTATGAATAATTCATTTGAAATACTATTTAAACGGCTGGGTCTCAACAATAAAAATGGATTGTTGTATTTCCAAGATATAAATTCATGGTCTAATCTTTTATCGTTCAGAATACTAAGAGCGATTGAAGAAATTAAACCTTTTGCATTGTATCTTATTAATAACAACCCAATTATTCTCTTTATTGATAATACCTCAAATACAAATTTAAGCAAAATAAACAGTAAAATATGGAATTTTCAAGTCCCCATAATCATAATTGATAATGGTAATGAGTGGAATATATTTAATGGTTATTTACTATCGGAAAACAAAACATTAACAGAGCTTTTTCCTTCTATAAAACATAATAACATAAATGAAAATGAGGATATAGAAAACCTTACGTTTTGGAATTTGCAATCTGGAAAAGCATGGAAAATATATGAAAAACAATTTTTAGAGAATAAAAAGGCAAAAGATAAAAAACGTTTAGATACATATCTTTTAGAAAATATAAATGGTGCAATTACTTTATTAACAAAGGATAAAACAAAAATTAATCATTATAGAAACAGAGAAATAGCTAATAACCTAATAGGTAGATTAATATATTCACGATATTTAATAGACAGAGGAGTTGATTTAGGGTTTGAAAATATCGAACAGAAAAATCAAAAGCAATATTTTGAAGATGCTATTTTAAATATTGAGAACTTATATGCTTTTTTCGCACACCTCAGAAGTAAATTTAACGGCAATCTTTTTCCACTTGAATTAGAAACATCTAAAAATGATGAAATAATTATTGAAGAAGAAAAAGATTTTATAAAAACAAAACACCTCGAAATACTACATGAATTATTTACAGGAAACGATTTAAACAACCGAAATCAACTGAGTTTTATTAGTTTGTTTGATATTTACGACTTCAATATTATACCAATTGAGTTAATCAGTAACATATACGAGCAATTTATAGGCATTGAAGGACAAAAGAAAAATAAATCATTTTACACACCGCCTTTTCTTGTTGATTATGTGTTGAAATATACGGTTGAACCTCATTTAACCAAAAAATCAAGATGTAAAGTGCTTGACCCATCATGTGGTTCAGGTATCTTTTTAGTTGAAACTTTACGAAAAATTACTGAAAAGAATATTCAAAAAGGTAAAATAAAAAGATATTCAGAATTATTAGAAATAGCTTGTGATGATGCAGAACGTTTGAAAGAGTTAATCAAGGAAAATGATGTTGCATTAAAATCATTGGTTCAGGAAAATATATTTGGTATTGATAAAGATGAAAAAGCAATAAATATTGCAAAGTTTTCTATTTATATTACTTTACTTGATTATAAAGAGCCAAAAGAAATTGAACATTTTAGGTTGCCTGAATTAGAAAATAACTTTGTACATGCAAACTTTCTTAATAATTCTAAATTAAAAAAATTCAAAAATCACAACTTCGATTTTATCATTGGAAATCCGCCTTGGGGAAGCGTAAACAATGATAAATTACATTCAGAATTTGTAAAGCAATATGAAAATAATATTAGTGATTTACAAATTGCTCAAAGTTTTGTAATTCAAGCATCAAAATTTGTTGCAGAAAATAAGCAAATAGCATTTGTCCTGCCAAGTAAAGGTATATTATACAATTCTGAGGCTAAAAAATTCCGTGATTTTTTATGGCAAAACTTTGAATTAAACCGTGTTTTAGAGTTATCTGCCGTTAGACGACAAATTTTCACAAAGGCAATTGCACCTACCGCAATTTTGTTTCTTACTCATAAACCAAAAAACGAAAATATTGAAATAGAACAACATAATGAACAACTTTCAAAAAATACAGTCAATTATATTTCATTAAAACCAAGCCGAATTTTTAAGCTCTTCAAAGTAATTGTAATTGAAAAATACGATTACAAAAAAATTGCCCAAAAGCATTTTGTTGATAATGACTGGATTTGGAAAGTAATTTTATATGGAAGTACTTTGGATTTCAGGTATTTGAAAGAATTACTTGATAATTTTGAGTTCAAGAATTTAGATGAAATAATTTATAAAAATGAATTAACATTTGGTAATGGATTTAAAACGGCACCAAAATATGCTAAAAAAACGGCAGAAAATTTAAAGCCTCATTTAATCGTTTCGACAAAAGATATTTGTAATTATTATATTAATAAAAAGCAATTAAAAACTTTTTCTGATATATATCCTAAAATTGAAATTGTTGATAGAACAGGTGTTGAAGTTGCCTATAATCCGCCACATTTGTTAATAAAGCGAGCAATTAATATTAAACCAATTATTGCTTTTTGCAATTACTATTGCATTTTTCCAAGTACTATATATGGTGTACACGGAAAAAAAGAACAAACACCTTTATTAAAAACTCTTGGCGGCTTATTTTCAACATCTTTGTTTTCATATCTTATGTTTCAAACGTCATCTCAATGGGGAGTAGAAAGAGATGAAATATATAAACAAGATTATATGAAGACCCCAATAAACGTAATTTCAGAATATCAAATAACTGATTTAGCATCAAAATTTGATGAGGCAACAAAATTAGCACAAGAAAAATACGAAAATCCGTATGATAAGCGTCCAGATTATAATTTTGACAAACTATTTTATGATATTTACGGAGTAGATAAACAACAAAAAGATTTGATAGATTATGCTCTAAATGTTTCTATTCCGTTATTCAGGCAAAAAGAAGAACCTTTTAAAAAGGTAAGAAAAGAGCAAATAACAAAATATGCCAATGTATTTAAAGAGTTTTTTACTGCGAAATTCAAAAGGCTCGGCAAACATTTAAAAATTGATGTTTATTATATCAAAAAAGAGTACATAACTGTAAATATACAAGTTAATGAAAAACCTTCTAAAAATACAATCAATTTTCCAGAAGAAGTAAATCCTGATGCAAAATTTGAAATATTAACACAAATATTCTCAGAACCTCAAAAGATTACGAATGACTTATATATTCAAAAAGATGTCAAAGGTTTTGAGAAAACATCTTTTTATGTAGTTAAACCAAACGAATATAAAAACTGGCATCCTGCAATTGCGCATCTTGATGTAAATGAATTTTATGATGCAATAATGAAATCAGGAATGAAAAAGCAAAAGGAGGATAACGCATGATAGAAAGAACAGCTTTTTCTTTAGCATTTGATTTTTATAAGGACGAATTTAATAACGTTGCAAAATTGTTGATTTATTCCTATAAACAAATGGTTGCCGATAATGAAAAATTAACATCAAACCATGAAAACTATTTGCGAAATGTTCTTGTAAAGAAATACTTACGAAACAAAGATGCAAAGCAAAAATTTGAAATTGGATATTTAGGCTTTGAAATTGAAAGCGGAGAAATTAATTTGAACAATCAAACGGTTGGGTTCATTGATATAAAAGTATTGAATTTGGGCAATTTACTTGATGAAGACGAATATTATTCTATTGAATGTAAAAGACTTGATGGAGGAATAACCAAAAATAATTTATACATTAAAGAGGGAATAAACAGATATGTTCAATCCAAATATTCAAGTAAAATGCCTTTTGCTGCAATGCTTGGTTTTATTGAAAATGGGAATTGCACAAAAATAAAAAATGCAATTAATACTTCGTTGTCTGCAAATAAGTACTTTAAAACTTATGCTTTACTTTCTCAACATTTGTTTGTACCTGATTTTAAAGAAACATATATTTCTGAACACGAAAGAAAAAATTCTCAATTTACAGACATAGAAATATTTCATTTTATGTTTAATTTTCAAGGATTAATTAGAAAAGAAACTCCACAAAACAAAATAATTAACAATAACTAAAAACCACATGAAAAATCTCTATCTTCTTGATGCTTATGCGTTGATTTTCAGGGCATATTATGCGTTCATAAAAAATCCGCGAATCAACTCAAAAGGCTTTAATACTTCGGCAATTTTGGGGTTTTTCAATACGCTCGAAGGAGTGATAAAATCGCAACGTCCATCGCATCTTGCTGTGGTTTTTGACGCGCCGGTTGCAACTTTTAGGCACAAAATGTTTGCCGAATATAAAGGCACACGACCACCAACTCCTGAGGAGATAAAAAAATCGGTGCCAATAATTAAGGATATAATAAAAAGTTACAATATCCCAGTTTATATGGTTCCGGGCTATGAGGCAGACGACATAATTGGCACGCTTGCAAAAAAAGGCGAAGAGGCTGGTTTTGACGTTTTTATGATGACTCCTGACAAAGATTTTTGCCAATTGGTTTCCGAAAAAATTAATATTTTCAAGCCCAAACGTTCCGGAAATGATGCCGAAATTTGGGGAATTAAAGAGGTGCAAAATGAGTATTCTGTAGAAAAGCCAGAGCAAGTTATTGATGTTCTTTCGCTTTGGGGCGACCAGTCGGACAACGTGCAGGGCGCAACAGGCATAGGCGAAAAAACCTCGAAAAAATTAATCGCAAAATATAAAAATATAGAGGGAATTTACGCAAATTTCAAAGATTTCAAGGGAAAGCAAAAAATTAATTTAGAGGAGTTTAGGTCGCGTTATGAGTTTGTACGTAAGTTGATTACGATTGATGTTAATGTTCCGATAGAGTTTAATGAAAAAGAGCTAAAAACAAAGCCAATAAATAAAAAAGAGCTACACGATTGGTTTGAAAATCTTGAATTGCGAATGCTTACGCAACGTGTTTTTCAACAACCTAAAACAGTTATTGTGCAAGGCGAGCTTTTCCCGCGCGAAGTTGTCGAAAAAGCACCCGAAACAAAGCACGAAACCATCGAAACCGTAGAACACGATTACCAACTTGTGGATACGCCAGAAAAAATTTCGGCACTTGTAGAATTGCTTTTGCAGCAAAAAGAAGTCTGTTTCGACACCGAAACGACAGGGCTTAATATTCACATTGCCAAACTTGTAGGCGTTGCTTTTAGTTTCGAGGCTCACAAGGGTTATTACATTCCTGTTTCTGATGATTTTGACGAAGCCGCATTATTGCTTGCCCCTTTGAAACAATTTTTTGAGAATACCGAAATTTGCAAAATCGGACAAAACATCAAGTTTGATATTATTATGTTACATTATTATGGTATCGAAACTTGCGGGCAACTGTTTGATACTATGGTTGCTCACTATCTTATCGAACCAGAATTAAGACACAATTTGGATTTTTTGTCGGAAGTTTATTTGAGTTATAAACCTGTTTCCATAGAAAAATTGATTGGCGCAAAGGGAAAAAGGCAAAGAACAATGCGCGATGTTCCTCTCGAAACAGCAAAGGAATATGCCTGCGAAGATGCCGATATTACCCTTCAACTTAAAAATAAATTATTGCCAGAACTTGAAAAAAACGAGTTGGTAAATTTATTTTACGATATTGAAATGCCATTAATTCCAGTTTTAGTTTCGATGGAAACAGCAGGAATATCGCTTAATACAGAGTCGCTGGCAGTGTTTTCGATAGAATTGAAAACACAGATTCGCGACTTGGAAAACGAAATTCAGACACTTGCCAAATTCGAGTTTAATGTTTCGTCGCCAAAACAGCTTGGTGAAGTTCTTTTTGAGCGAATGAAAATAATTAGTAACCCAAAACGGACAAAAACAAAGCAATATTCGACGAGCGAACCTGAGCTGCAAAAGATAAAAGACAAACACGAAATTGTGGGTAAAATACTTAATTTTAGGTCGTTGAAAAAACTACTCACAACCTATGTCGATGCTTTACCTTTGCTTGTTAATCCGAAATCGAAAAAAATACATACGTCTTTCAATCAGGCAATTGTGGCAACAGGGCGATTAAGTTCCAACGAGCCAAACTTGCAAAATATACCGATACGCGACAAAAACGGAAAAGAAATGCGACGTGCATTCATTCCGTCAGAGCCTGATAATGTGCTAATTGCTGCCGATTATTCGCAGATTGAATTGCGGCTAATGGCTCACTTGAGCGAGGACAAAGTTATGGTTTCCGCACTTTCAGGCGAGAAAGATATTCATACCGAAACGGCAGCAAAGATTTTTGACGTGTCCACAAACGAAGTAACACGCGAAATGCGTAGCCAAGCGAAATCGGCAAATTTTGGTATCATTTATGGCATTTCGTCTTTTGGACTTGCACAGAATTTGGGAATAAAACGCAGCGAAGCAAAACAGTTGATAGACAGTTACTTTGCGATGTATCCTGACGTAAAAAACTACATGAATCAAATGATTATGGTGGCTCAAAAAGAAAAACACGTAAAAACGATAAAAGGACGCAAACGTCATTTGACTGACATAGACTCCCAAAACCCTGTCGTAAGGGGCGTTGCAGAGCGAAATGCTATTAACGCTCCAATTCAAGGTTCGGCGGCAGATATAATAAAAATTGCGATGATTCGTGTTTTCAATCGTCTCGAAACAGAGAGATTAAATACGCGTATGCTTCTGCAAGTGCATGATGAATTGGTCTTTGAAGTCCCTAAAGATGAGTTAGATAAAGCTAAAAAAATTATCCGCGAAGAAATGGAGAATGCAGTCTCGCTGTCTGTACCTCTAACGGTTGATGTCGGCGAAGGCGCAAACTGGCTCGAAGCTCATTAATTGAGACTATATTTTTCCTAATTCTCTTTTTTATCAGATAGTTTTTTTGTAAAAATCTCGAAAGAAAACGCATTTAATGTAAACTCTAAAGTATCAATATTTCGGTATAGTTTTGTCTTGAAATTTGATATTAATTCAGTGTGTTTAAATTGTTTAGGGACAACTATTTTAAACTTCTTTTTTCGTGTTTTTTTATTAAAAGCGACAACTATAATGTTATCGAAAAAAGTTCGGCAATAAACAAGTTGTTTTTTTGCTATATGAAGAAACTCAAGGTCGCCAAATAAAACCGCCGGATTTGTACAACGCAAAGTTGTAAGTTTCAATATTCGTTTCTTCATTTTATTCTCAAAAGAAGTCAAATTCTCGAAGTGCATAGCTCTGAAGTTATCCGGAAAACCAGCACCAGGCATCCCTATTTCGTCGCCGTACAGCATTAGTTGTCGTCCCGGATTTGTCATCAAAAACACCAGATAACACATAAATTTATCGTAACCAGCTGGTTTGCGCACCATAACATTTCGCTCGTACCAAACCGTATTTGCTTTTTCTTTTTCGTCGAGAGAGTTTCCGGCTACCGAAATAAAACGCTGCATATTCCAGTAGCTAGTTGGTGTAATATCAGTACGATACGCTCCTGATGGCGAAAATAATTCTGCACAATAATCCGCAAATTCGATGAAGTTTTTTTGGTCGGTAGCAAAAGTTTCGATACCAATTTTATATTGCCGGAAATTTATTTCATCGCCAAATAAATCGAAAACTCCTGCAAAACCTAAAGTAGAAATCCATTTTTTGAACTTAGCTTCATCGGCATAAAATTTATTTTCAAGACCAGTCTTCCAATTGTTGTCGGCAATCGGGTTTGGCATTGCGCAACTTCCCTCGCAAAACTGACAAAATCTTCCATTGAAACTATGGTTTGGCTGGTTGGTTCTATTGTAATATTTTGCAGGCAAATAGGCAATTTTTATCGGAATATTTTTTTCTACACTTTCGGCAATTAACTTATTTGTGTTTTTGCCAAAGCGAGAATCAATTTCGTAAATTCCGTCTTTCCAGAAACCATGAAAACCAGTGATTTTAGTGCTTTTATTGAGCCCCAATTCAACCACAATATCGCTAATTTGAGAAATTGGCGACAACAACAAAGTGCTAATATTCAAATCATTAAAGTAACCGATAGATAGTTTTTTTGTTATTCCTGCAAAATCGCCACCCATAAAATTAAATTTATCCTCAATATTTCTACCGTTGATTTTACGGTTATTGGTTTTGTTACCATCAAGAAATTTGTCAATAATTAAGAAATATAACAGCTCGGAATAATCCGAAAATGACGTGCTTATCGTTGAATCAGAAATTAAATCACCATTTATCAACGGAATCACAACATCGTTAGAAATAGTGTCTTCCGATATTGCCCAAACTCTAATCTGGCTCTCATTCAATGCTTTAGCATCGGTTGGTATTTTTATTTTTATTTTATCATAATAAACTTTAACAAAATTTGTATCCAGTGCAATATTTTGCCAAAGAACAATAGCTTTGTCAATTTTTTTTGTGCAATTAACTTGTAATGTGCCATTTGAATGCGACCACGTAAAAAGACGAGGTCGTGAAATTTCCGATTTCAATTTTAATACAGATTTCTGTTTTTCACCTTCAATTAAAACCGAATCACGACATTTTTTATCTATAATTAAAACACTATCAACACAAAACATATACTCGTAACTCCCATATGGTAAGAGCATTGCTGTTGTCCACGCCGTATCTTTATAGGTCATCATCGAAGCCGATGTGTTCCAATCGTTGAAATCGCCAACAACCGAAACGGTTTTATAAGTAGAGTCTGGCACTTCCAGCACAAATTTCTGTAGATGTCGATTGTCGCACGATACTAAAATTGTGTGCAAAAAACCATCACTCCAAAATCGAATTTCAGAAATTTCGTCAATGCCATCTACATAGCTTATTTGCAAGATGTTATCATCGGTTAATTTAACCTTTAGTTTTAAGTTATTATTCTCAATAGAGTCAATTTTTAGCTCTCGAAAATAAGGATTCAAATCGAAAATATTATTGCCTACTTTTAGCTCAAGAGTAGGTATTGGTTTAATTTTCAGGGCATTAAAAGGAAAACTGATTTCTTCTTCCTTTTTGTTACATGCAGATATAAAAACCAGAAATGTTATTATATATAATAAGATTTTCATCAAGTTGTCATTTTTTACTATGTATCATAAAGCCAAAAAAACCGGAAAACAAAATTGCAATCCGGCTATGCTATTGTTCTAAAGTGCAGGTTTACAGAGCTTCAGTCCATTTATGTCCACCATCTTTTAAGACTTCTTTTTTCCAAATCGGAACATTAGCCTTAATTAATTCCACCGTTTCCGCCAAAGCAGCAAAAGCCGCCTTGCGGTGTCCTGACGAGCAAAACACTGCCAACGAAACTTCGCCAGCCCGAACAATTCCTTTGCTATGCAAAATTTCGACAGATTGAATGTCGCTATATTTGGCAGTGATAGAGGCTATTACAGCTGTAATCTCCTTGTTAACCATGACATCATACGATGAATATTCTATTAACTCGACGCATTTCTCATCTATAACATCGCTGCGCACCTGTCCAAGAAAAAGCGCATGACCACCAGCAAAATTCATGTTCTGACGTTTTTGCGTCATTTTATTTATAAGCTCTTCTGTGATAGGTCCTTCCACTAAATATTTACTTTTCACGCTATAAAATTTCTTTTGTTAATAATAGTTTTGTTTCAATTACTGAAATGCCTATCCACCAGCAAACGGTGGCAGTAACGCAATTTCGTCATTATTTCCCAGTTTTTTAGAATCTTTGGAAATTATCTGATTTACAGATGTTTGAAATTGATAATTTCCAAACGTTGGATATTGCGCCGAGAGCAGTGTTTTCAAGTCACCAACAGTCCCGACATCTTTAATCAATTGCTCATTGCACCCAGCAATTTCACTCAATATTCCAAAAAACAATACTTTTACTTTCATGGACATAAATTTAGGCAAGAGACTAAGAATCAATGTGTTCCAATGCTCTGCGATTTGTATTCAGACGTTAAAAATTCGTAAATTGACTGTTTCAAAAGTAAGCATTTATTATAGAAACGAAAAGAGTAAAGAAACCCAGTTTTAGGATTTATTCGCCTTGTTTGCCAAAATATATTTTAACAATATAAATAAGTACTCTTACAAAAGTTCTTACGCTTTTTATTAATCTAAGTTGTTAATTCACAGCTTAAACGTTTCATAAAAAATAGGTCTTAGACCTTAATAAATAAATTGGCACCACTGTCGAGGTGGCTTGAGGTAACACCGACAGTAACTTGAAAAAAATCGGAATGGTTGTACTAACCAATAAATTAATGTTTTCTAATAGTCTTCCCAACTTACTTATAACTTATCTATATCTTCTTTTGATAGATTTGTTTGTTTTTGTATTTCGGCTATTGTTTCGCCGCTATTTTTTAAAGTCTTGGCAAATTGCAATTTAAAATAATTGAGTTCTTTGTCTTTTTCACCCAATG
>JAOZMU010000486.1 GCA_029934165.1 Bacteroidales bacterium | reverse complement strand
TTCGAAAATATCTGGAATTTTGGCATGTTTCAGATAAACTTTACACTTTTAAAAAACTTATTTTTAACTTTAGTAAAATGAATTTAATAAAGTAAGCCATTAAAATTCCTAACTAAAACTAAATCAGGCGTAAGCAAAATTATTAATTATTAATTTTCCATTACTTACGTTTTTAAAAAGTAAAAATATAATCATTTTTTGGAACTGTTTTTTTGCTTCAGTAGTTTTTCGTAAGCATACATTTCATCTCTCAAACGCGCTGCCTCAATGAAATCTAACTCTTTAGAGGCTTTTTTCATCGAAGATTTTATTTTTTCTATCGCCTTCCTAAGTCCGTCCGAACTCATGTATTGAACAACAGGGTCGGCAGCAACATCTGCTTTGCCAGATTCTACGTAATATTTATTTTCGCTTTTATTACCTATTCCGCCAAGAATTTTGCTATGCGATTTTTTAATCTGAGTAGGTGTAATATCATTTTCAATGTTATAATTCATCTGTTTTTCTCGCCTGATGTTTGTTCCATCAATAGTTTTTTGCATAGACTTTGTCATTTTGTCGGCGTACATAATTACCAGACCATTTATGTTTCGCGCAGCTCTTCCGGCTGTTTGTGTCAGCGAACGCTCAGAGCGCAAAAAGCCCTCTTTGTCGGCATCTAAAATTGCAACCAACGAAACTTCGGGCAAATCTAACCCCTCGCGCAGCAAGTTTACACCAACTAAAACATCGAAAATTCCTTCGCGCAGCTGTTCCATGATTTCTACGCGCTCCAAAGTATCCACATCGGAGTGAATATACCTGCAAGCAATTTTTAGTTTAGTAAAATATTTCGCCAACTCCTCAGCCATTCGTTTTGTGAGTGTTGTTACGAGTATCCGCTCTTTTTTGGCAATGCGTATTTGTACTTCGTTAATCAAATCATCAATCTGATTAAGACTCGGACGAACTATTATTTGTGGGTCGAGAAGTCCAGTAGGACGAATGACCTGCTCTACTATAACTCCCTCACATCGAGCAAGTTCATAATCGGCAGGAGTTGCACTCACATAAATAGTTTGCCCGACTACTTCCTCAAATTCTTCAAATTTAAGCGGACGATTATCAATTGCTGCTGGCAAGCGAAAACCATATTCTACAAGATTTCGTTTCCGTGAGTAATCTCCGCCATACATGGCTTTGATTTGAGAAAGAGTTACATGGCTTTCGTCAACTACGGTAATAAAATCTTTTGGGAAATAATCTAGCAAACAAAACGGTCGCGAACCTATGTCGCGCCCATCAAAATAGCGCGAATAATTCTCAATGCCCGGACAATGTCCAAGCTCCCGAATCATTTCCATATCGTAATTTACGCGCTCATCTATTCGTTTGGCTTCTAATGGTTTACCGTTGTTTCTGAAAAATTCAATCTGGTCAACAAGGTCGTCCTGAATATGTCTAATTGCTTTATGAAGTCTGTCTTTCGATGTCATAAAAATATTTGCAGGAAAAATCGTAACTTCCGAATGAGTGCCTAAAGAATGCCCTGTAATTTGGTCGAAAGATTCTAAATCTTCAATATCATCACCCCAAAAAGTAATTCGCATTCCATTGTCGCCATACGCTAAAAATACATCTACTGTATCGCCACGCACCCGAAAAGTACCACGATTTGAACTGACCTCATTTCGTGAGTATAAACTATCAACGAGCATTCGCAAAAATTGATTTCTAACAATAGATTGTCCAACCTTCAAATTTATGGTGTTGGCATGAAAATCATCAGGATTTCCGATACCATAAATACATGAAACTGAAGAAACTACAATAACATCACGCCGTCCAGAAAGTAAGGAAGATGTTGTGCTTAACCTTAGTTTTTCTATTTCATCGTTAATTGCTAAGTCTTTTTCTATGTAGGTATCAGTTGTAGGTAAATATGCTTCTGGTTGGTAATAATCGTAGTATGACACAAAATATTCTACTGCATTATTTGGAAAGAACTGCTTAAATTCGCTATATAATTGGGCAGCAAGTGTTTTATTATGGCTCAGAACCAATGTCGGTCTGTTAACTTCCTGAATTACATTAGCAACAGTAAAAGTCTTTCCTGACCCTGTTACGCCTAACAATGTCTGAAATCGTTGCTTATCAACCAATCCATCAACAAGTTGGGCGATTGCATTTGGCTGGTCTCCAGTCGGTTTAAAATCGGATACTATTTCAAAATTCATATCATTCTTTTGCTCGTTAATCTACAAATTTAAAAAGAAAGAACGACACTCTAACAGTTTTTTTTCGATAGCACTAAACAACTAATGCTGTTCTAAAAAACATTTCTACTTTTTGTATCTAACTACTTGATAATCTATCTGTTTTAAAATAATAAATTTTGTGTCGAATAGATAGCATCACTTGTTTATGACTAATAGATGCAGCAAATATGGTCGATTTGAGTTCTACATCGTTTTTTGAATACGATGCAACCACAGCAAATCCAATTTTTCAGACAGGTGTTGGTGCCGACCCTTTTGTGCGCCCAGTAGATAATTTTGGGCTTCCGCAAGAGTTGCAACCCAAACTTAACGACGGTAGAATTGCCTTTTATCTTATTCCATCAGACGAATGGGAAGGCAATACAAACAGTCGGGACGAGATATTGGACGAAATCTACAAAAACCGTTGCATCGAGTTATTTATGCAGGCTCTTCGCCTCGAAGATAATAAACGTTTTGGGCGATTAAACCCACCTGAAAATCCGGTTTTTACGAGCGAACGAAACAGAAATTTTTATCCTTATCCTACGAGTGAGCATGTAAATAATCCGAATACTCCAAATGACCCTAATATTTAATCAGGGTTTGTTCAAGTTACTGTCATTGTGGTTTCAAGACGCAATGACAGTAGTGAAAAATTAATTTCTATAATCAAATTCAATAAATCCGTAGCTAAATTTTATTTCAATTTATTACTCAAATTAATTCTTTTCGGTTTATGATTTTCGTCTATGGCGGCAAACGTGAAAACTGCGTTTACCGCCTTAAATCGTTCTTGCGAAAACATTTCCTCGACATAAATACTTACATCAATATCAATCTTTAGTTTTCCGACTTTTGAAACTCTGCCCACAATTTCGGCTATCGTGCCAGATTTAATTGCGTGTTGAAATCGCATCTTGTTGGTCGAAATTGTAACCATTTTCATCCTCGTAAATCTTGTTGCAGTTATATACGCCACTTCGTCCATCCATTGCATTGCTGTGCCACCAAACAGTGTGTTATGAGCATTTAAAGTGTTAGGAAATACCACTTTAAACTGGCGAGTTTCTGTTGCATCTATTAATTTTGATAGTTCCATTTTCGTTTTATTACTTAGGCAAAGCACGCCCCGACTACGGTTAAGAATGGGGAAACTTGTCCTTTCATGGCAAATTTCAATAAATATGTAACAATTAAGGTCTAAGACCTATTTAATGTTGCTTACGCATTTCTGCAAAGTTCACTT
>JAOZMU010000485.1 GCA_029934165.1 Bacteroidales bacterium | reverse complement strand
TTTAATGGCTTACTTTATTAAATTCATTTTACTAAGTGCCATGCACTTTTTAATATTAAGACAACGATTTACTATTTGACTGAAAATCAGCAATAAACAGCAAAAAATGGTATAGGTTAATTTGCTCTTTATTCTAAGAATTG
Organism: Bacteroidales bacterium; assembly: GCA_029934165.1. Classification (GTDB taxonomy): domain Bacteria; phylum Bacteroidota; class Bacteroidia; order Bacteroidales; family JAOZMU01; genus JAOZMU01. The sequence goes on along the minus strand of JAOZMU010000485.1, from coordinate 3,343 downwards.
GATACTGCTTAAAAATAAGAATTTTATGCAATCTGAAAAAGTAAATTATTTAACCTAACTTTAAGTACTTTTATAAAAGTTCTTCCGCTTTTTATTAACGTAAGTCGCTAATAACCAGCTAATACGTTTCATGAAAAATAGGTCTTAGACCTTAGTATAACGATTAATCAATTACGATGAATTATAAAGCAGTAATAATAGGTGGTTCTGCTGGTAGTTTCCAGGTAGTTACAAAAATATTGGCTTCGTTGCCCAAGAATTTTAATCTCCCGATATTTTTATGTTTGCATAGATTAAAGCATGTTAGGTCTGGTTTTGTTGAGGCATTATCAATAAAATCGGCACTCCCTATCGTAGAACCACTTGATAAAGAACATATTAGATCACGAAAAATTTACCTTGCCCCTGCAAACTATCACATGTATATTGAGCTTGGTAACACTTTTGCACTATCGACAGAAGCCCCCGTAAACCACTCGCGTCCTTCAATTGATTTATCTTTTTTTTCGGCAGCATATACATATAAAAATAAGCTCATCGGCATCATTCTATCTGGCGCAAACAAAGATGGTGCAATGGGGTTGAAGAGAGTAAAAGATAACGGCGGCACAACAATTGTGCAAGACCCAAAAGAGTGCCAAGTCAAAACAATGACAACAGCCTCAATGGCAGCAACAAAAGTCGATCATGTATTTTCGACGGCTCAAATCATCAAATTTTTGCAAAAATTATAATCAGAATAATTACCAGTAAAATACCTACTTATTAAATTATTACGATATGAAAGCAGCTAACTCACTAAGGGCAATTTCGATTATTCTCATCGTTATTCTTGTGGCAATTTCGCTTTTACTCTATTCTGGAATAAACGAAACGCTACAATTGTTCAAAGTTGCTGGTGCTCAGGCAAAAGATATGTCGCACCTGTATATATTTTTGGGGATAATTGTGCTTACGAGCTTGTTTTTATTTGCGATTTTGCAGCGCGTAATTTCTTTACAACTTACGAGACCGCACAACGAAAATAACTTGGCTACCGACAACTACAACACCAATTTTTCGACCGATGATTATTTTAAACAAAATAATAACGAAGAAGATAACAACACGGTAGATGAGAATTTAATCTCGGAAAAATCATTAGAATTGGGACAAAATATCATTAATGATGTTCTGGAATACAAAACCGATGCAAAAATGTTTTCCGAAATGTTGCTAACCCGAATGTCAAAAGACTTTGAGATTGTACAAGGAATGCTTTTTATGAAAAACACAGCTTCGCAAAAATTTAAAATGGAAGGCGTTTATGCATTCTATTCGGAATCTAAAGTAACAGATTTCAGCGAAGGCGAGGGAATTTCGGGGCAGGTAGTCAAAAACAAAAGTATTCTTTATGTTACCAATGTGCCCGAAAACTACATAACAGTATTATCTGGCACTGGCGAAGGTTCGCCAAAATATCTGTATTTTATTCCAACAATCCACAACGATGTTGTAAACGGTTTGATTGAAGTTGCCTCTTTCAGCGATTTTCCGAAAGAAGCAGAGCCAACTTTCAAGCACATTTCGGAGTTGACCGGAAAATTTATTGCCGAAAACTACGTAAAGGAATAAACACCCCCCAGTTTTCTTAACAATCTAATTTTAAGCAATACAATTTTAATTTCACCACTATCGGTGTGGCTTCACGCCTCACTAATAATAATAATTTTTTATGAACAAATCCTGCTTTTTTTGTAAATAAATTCTACTGTTTTATTTATGGTTTGTTCATAAACAGACTTCTTTAAATATTTTGTTCATATAAGTACTCTTTTAGACTTTGGACAAAATTTACTAACCCCAAAAAAATATTATATTGATTTTCAATGCTTTCTGAATTGACTGATTTGCAACTTAGGAGTTGAAAATTTTAACGTTTGTCTCAAAACCTAAGTTAATTATGTATTAGCAACAAGTTCGTTGATTTAGTTGAGTGGTTCTATGGAAGAATATTGTTGGTATTGAATTTCAATTTTGGCATAGGACTTTAGATTATTGCGTAAGTACTGATAATGTACATCTTAACAATTTTGAAATGATTTGCAATATATAGAAATTCTGTAATAAAAATTATTCCTCAGAAATTTACATAAAGAATATTTATGTAATCGCCTTGTTATAAGGAATATAACGGCATAACAAATATTGAACCAAACAGAAAATTTATTAACCAACAACGTTCTACCATAGAACCAGTTGAGTATAAATAATGTGATAGTTTTGTATTTTTTATTCATAATATACAAAATACTGGGTTTCAAATCAAATTACTTTTTTGTTCAAAGTCTAATACTCTTAGTAAAATGAATTTAATAAAGTAAGCCTTTAAAATTCCTAACTAAAACATAAAACAGTTAATTTATATAGACTTGAAAGCGGCTTCGGTTTATACCAAAGTCAACCATTAACCATTAGATTTTAAACTTATGTGTTTGTTTGGCAATTAAACACATAAGGCTATTTATTTGAAATGTATTATATTGATATTCAAACTAATAACGGTAGTAAAAGTATTGATTATTTATACGCTCTTAGTAAATTATTGTATTTAAGATAAAAATACATTAAATTTGCTAATTATTTAGTAAGTACTCTTACAAAAGTTCTTACGCTTTTTATTAACCTAAGTTGTTAATTCACAGCTTAAACGTTTCATAAAAAATAGGTCTTAGACCTTAAATAGTTACGTAAAGACAAACGATACTTTTGCAGTTATTATTAGCATGAATATCAACTAAGTAGTTATAGAAAGTTCGGAAAAAGGACATAATCAATACAGTTTAAAATGGCAATGCTCTCAAACACATGCAAATATGCGATTCGCGCAGTGATTTATCTGGCGATGAATGCCGAGGAGGGAAAGAAAATTGGAATCAGGAAAATATCCAAAAGCCTTGAAATCCCAGATCCTTTTCTCGGCAAAATTATGCAAACCCTTGCAAAACACAAACTTCTGTCTTCGACAAAGGGACCGCACGGTGGTTTTGCGCTAAATCGCAGTGCCGATGATATTTCGCTTTTTGATATTGTTGAAATTATTGACGGGGTCGATTTATTTCATGAATGTTTCATCGGGCTAGAAATTTGTACCCATAATCCTGAGTATAAAAAAACCTGCGCATTTCATCCAAAATACGATCCTTTACGAAGCAAAATTATTAATCTATTTAAACAACAAACTATCGCTAATCTTGCAGATGGAATTGGAGATATGAAAAATATTTTGCACTTTTGAACTAAGGTCTAAAACTGGGGTGTTAATAATTAGCTATTTTTAGCTCTGTTAAATCATGCATGTTTT
>JAOZMU010000484.1 GCA_029934165.1 Bacteroidales bacterium | reverse complement strand
TTTTTGTGAAAAAGTGTCAAGTTTTTTTTTGCTATATGAAACATGCCTATTTATTGAGTGTTTAAAAGAAGTGATTAATGAAAATCACAAGTAGGTTTAAAGTAGTATCTCCCATAACATTCATGTTGAGTTGGCGTATATGATTGGCTTTACATAAAATTATGTAATACAGGGCAACCACAAGGGTTTGCCCCTACATTTCCAAAATATTAAACAAATCTTTATCCCATTTTTGTGGGTTATCATGAATATAATTGGCAATTTGTTCATGTGATTTTTGATTACGTATGATGTGTTCCCAGTAATTTCTCTGCCATAATCGTCCATCAAATGGCTGCCAGTTCTTTTTTTTAACGTTACGGATATATTCTACGGTTGTTATAGATTTATACGCACCAATAACGTCGCCCAATTTTTTCTTAGCTATCTGATTTTCAATTTCTAAAATTGCATGGAAATGATTCGGCATAACAATAAATTCATGTAACCGAATGTTATTAAATCTTTGCGTAATTTTCAACCATTCTTCTTTTAGCATTTCGCCAACTTCATTAATTATTAATTCATTGTAAATCACATCGTTTTTGTTTTTTTCAATATTTCCAAACAGCATTTTTTTGCTGTTAACGACAAGCGTTACAAAGTATAATCCGGCTTGCGAGTAATCGTATCCTTTTAGTCGAATAGATTGTCGGTTATGTATTTGTGGATTGTATTTTATTTTATCCATGTTGCGGCTGTTAAATTACATTTCGTTTTCCCACGTAGGGGCACGCCCTTGTGGCTGCCCAATTAAACAATTCGTTTCAATAGGGCAACCAGAATAGGGCAACCACAAGGGTTTGCCCCTACATTTCTTTCAATTCGAAAAGTTCAAATTTTAGATAGTCTTCGTCAAAATCAGGGTTTTTGATGTGGTTGGTGGAGATGTATAAACCTTCGGGGGCAACGAAATAGTTAATAGCATAGTATTTATTTTTATCTAACAGATTTTCACCAACTTTGTTGAATTTTTCATCTAATACTATAATTGAATATTGATGTGGCCACTTTCCAACAACCATCGGGTCTTCGTCTTTTTTTAATTTGCATCCCAAATAGAAAAAACGATAATAGCATTTTCTGTATTTGTCGTAAATAAGTACTTTATATGATGCTGATTCCACTATGTTCTTCAGCGAACCATGTTCATTGTTCTCATAGTAGGATATGAAATCTTTGTCAAAGTATTTACTTTTTGCTTCTATAATGCTGTCGATTTTATTATTGTCGTTAGAAATGTGAATATTATGACTGTGATCGAAAGAATAAACATATCGACTACCATCATAAGCCCTGCTATAATGCGTACTTGATGTTAGTCGTCCGTTGCAGTTGTCTTGATATTGTATTTTGTCTGCGACAACTTTTGCATTGTTTATGTTAATTTTTGCAGAAATTATGTGCTTTTTAATTTCTTTACAAGTATTTCTTGGGTTGTGATTATATGTGCATACATTTAATGTTGAATCATTTAACAGTAAAGGTGTCTTAAACCCAGAGTTTGTTAACATATTAGGTCCAACGAATTGTTCTGCTACTTTCTTCTGAACATGCACCTTGTTACGTAGTTTTCCCTGCCAATCAATAACAAAATAATGGTATCCTGAATTGCGTAATAATACCATACTATCGTTGAGAATATGAAATCCGATTATTGAACCATCAAAACTTATCTCTTTTTGTTTCAATGGTAGTTTGCGGATAATTTTTCCAGTTGTTTTATTAAAAAAAAGCAATTCTGTTGATTGATTCAGGTATGCAATATATTCTTTGTTGTTTTTCTGATAGTATTGTACACGCCATGTTACAGGACTAACTGTATTGTCAATTGGGATTTTCATCACATTGCCCGTAGCGTATATTATATTGCTTAAATTTTTGTTTTCATTTGAGTCCGAGCAAGAAAAAAATATTAGTAAGATTAGTCCGAATAATAAAAACTGATTTATTTTCATGTCTAAATTTTTGTGTAAGTGTAAATAATTAGTTTAATTGATAAAACAACGTCGTTTTTACACCTGCAAATCAAAAAAAAAATGAAACCACCAAATAATTCGGGAATTATTTTTCAATTATTTTTGTGCGTAGGGGCACGCCCTTGTGGCTGCCCAATTAAACAATTCGTTTCAATAGGGCAACCACAAGAGGGCAACCACAAGGGTTTGCCCCTACATTTCTTTCAACTCGAAAAGTTCAAATTTTAGATAATCTTCGTCAAAATCGGGGTTTTTGATGTGGTTTGTCGAGATGTATAAACCTTCGGGGGCGACGAACATTAACATTCGATTGTATGTATTGTCCGGCATTTGCGTTTCTCCAATTATATTCAAATTTTCATCAAAAACAATAATGGAAAAATTTAGAGGGTATCTTGATGCTGCCATTAAATCTCTTCCGTCTGTGCAATCCTGTTCTGGGACAAAAACTCTATAGTAAACCTCCCTGTATTTATCATAAAAAAAATCACGGTACTTACTGGCAATTTTTTTGATACTGCGGTGTGGGCTTCAGGGTCTATTTCATCAGGAGCGTACTTGCTTTTTGCTAACACTTTCACAAATTCGTTGCTATTCATGTTTTTATATTTGTATAAAAAATTACTTCTTGTAAATGAGTAAATGTAAGAACTATCAGTGTATGTTCCATAGTGATAATAAAATTGGGATTTTTTTAAACAAAACCCGCTCGGCAAATCTGGCTTTGCCATTGTTAGGCTAAAGTCGTCTAACGAAATGCAACCATGCAGTATCATTTCATCTGCTTCTTCACAACTTTTCGGTCGTCGCCGTGGAAATAGTGGATAGTATATTTTGTTATCGCGTATTGATGCAGATGCTGCTTGAGCAATTCTTGGAGATGTAAATTTTCCATTTACCTGAAGCCCATCAAAATATTTTATCAACTGTCCTTTCGCATTAATAAGACCAAAATTGGGCATATTCAGAGCCACTATTATTAATGAATCGTTTAAAAAACTGTATCCTGAAAGATTTCCACGCAACTGATTACTATCACCGAGTGGCACTTTGATTTCTTTCATAAGTTTTTGCTTATCTAAATTCAATAGGTATATCGAGCTTGTCATGAAATTAAGGCAGGCTAAAACTTTCTTTCCATCATAATCGTCAAAATATTGCGGAAATGCTGTGGGGGTTTGAATTGTATCGGGGAATTGTATTTCAATCTTATTTTCTGCTTTAACAAGAAGACTTACATTCCTTTTTTTTGTTTTTTGTGCATCATCGCACGAAGCTAACAGTATGCATGAAATACAGAATAAAATAATTAACTTTTTCACTATGTAATGGAAAATGGAAAATTAATAATTTTGCTTACGCCTGATTTAGTTTTAGTTAGGAATTTTAATGGCTTTTTTTATTAAATTTATTTTACTAACAAAAATAAACTTTACACTTTTTACCGATTTTGGAAACCCTATTTTTTGTTC
>JAOZMU010000483.1 GCA_029934165.1 Bacteroidales bacterium | reverse complement strand
GTTACAAAATTAATTTCGATTTTGAAAATGATATATTTGTCCAAAGTCTAATAAGAATCAAAATATTATTAAAACTGAAAGTATATAAATGGTTGTAGTTCGGCTGTTCGTGCTTGATAAATAATAAAAACAACAATTGTTGCAATAATCACTTTTGCCCAAGCGGGAGCATTAATGTAACTGTCTTTATACCAGTCTTTTATGCGGACGGAAAGCCAGTGAACTACAAAACCGAAAAGCATTACACCGAAGACATATTTGTAGGAAACAATCATTTGTGGTATCAATGCAAATTCAAAATCGTTAGAAATTTGATACATCATTCCGTTGGCAGAATCCATGGATTGGGCGCGAAACCAAATTCGAGTGAAAGATATAAAGTTGAATGTCAGGAATATAGCATAAAACCGAACTATCCATGAGTTGACTCCATCGAAAGGACTTATTTTTTTCCAATATTTGTAAACGACTAATCCTATGCCATTTAAACCGCCCCAAATTACAAATTGCCAATTTGCTCCGTGCCACAGACCGCCAAGTAGCATTGTCAACATAAGGTTGAGGTTTGTATGGTGTTTGATTCTAAAAATCAACAGTGATGCCATCACCAATAATAGAATTAGACCTGCTATCCAGTTGAAAAACAGACCTATTGCGACAATTACGATTGCCGTAGAAATATACGTAAATAGAGAAGATTTTCTGTTTCCACCGAGAGGAACATACAGATAATCTTTTAGCCAGGTGGAAAGAGAAATGTGCCAGCGTTTCCAGAACTCGCCAACGTGTTGAGATTTATAGGGCGAGTTGAAGTTTTTTGGTAATCGGAAGCCCAGAAGCAATGCGACCCCGATGGCTATATCTGTATAGCCCGAAAAATCGACATAAACCTGTAAGGAATAGCCATATAGAGCCATAAGATTCTCGAAACCAGTAAAAGAAAGTGGGTTTTCAAAAATTCTATCAATAAAATTTACTGAAATATAATCCGAGATAAACATTTTCTTCACTAACCCTTGCATTATCAAGAAGGTAGCATAGCCAAAATCGTGTTTCGTAACTTTATATTCTTTATAAAGTTGTGGAATAAACTCTGATGCTCTAACTATCGGACCGGCAACAAGTTGTGGAAAAAACGAAACATAAAAACCAAAGTCTATAATACTATTTACTGGTCGGATTTTATTCCGAAAAACGTCTATTGAATAGCTAATTGTTTGAAACGTAAAAAAAGATATTCCGACAGGTAAGATAATTCGCGATGTATCAAAATGACTGTCAGTGAACAAGTTGGCAAGTTCGGCAAAGTGGTTTACAACTTTTAGGTCTGTGCCAAATAGTGAGTTTACTGAGTCTATGTAAAAATACGAATATTTAAAATACGACAAGACAAATAAATTCACAAAAATACTCATGCCAACAAGTATTTTCTTGTTTAGCTCCGAGCGTGCTTTGTATATGCCATGACCGATGAAGTAATCGACTAATGTTGAGAATATTAGAAGCGAAAAATACATTCCGCTTGTTTTGTAATAGAAAAACAGGCTTATTGCAAATAGGTATCCATGTCGTAGGCTTTTGCGTTTATACACAACGGAATACAACGCCAAAACGATGGCGAAGAAAATCCAGAAATAGAGTCGCGTAAATATTAGCGGGTTTCTAGGATCAAAGGTAAATATGTCAATAAGATGCTCCATTTTTCAAACCCCAAAAGTAAAATATTTACTTAAATTGACACTTAATTTAAGCAAGTTTTCAATAAAAAAACTGAGACTAGAAATAGCCTCAGTTTTCAGAATTATTGTTTTTTCAAGTAATTATTTTGTAATCAGAGTTCCGCAAGGTTGGTTTGTTACAATTTTTTTCAGATTCCCAGTTTTATTCATATCAAAAACAACGATTGGTAAATTGTTTTCGCTACACAATGTAAAAGCCGTTAAATCCATTATTTTCAGCTCTTTATCGTAAGCTTCATCGAAAGTCAAAGTATCATATTTTTTTGCGCTTGGGTCTTTTTCTGGGTCGGCAGTATAAACACCATCTACACGTGTCCCTTTGAGAAGTACGTTTGCATTAATTTCTACGCCTTTTAGCGCAGAGGCAGAATCTGTCGTAAAAAAAGGATTTCCAGTGCCGCCACCAAAAATAACGACTTCGCCTTTTGTAAATGCCTCGTTTGCCCGCACTTTACTGTAGCGTTCTGCAAGTGGCTCGGTGTTGAAAGTAGTAAGAACTCGCGCTTTTTGTCCAACGTCTTCCAAAGCAGATTGAATGGCAATGCTGTTGATGACGGTTGCTAACATGCCAATAGAATCTCCTTTTACCCTATCGAATCCTCGATTGACACCAGATAGTCCTCGGAAAATATTTCCACCGCCAACAACAATCCCTATTTCTACACCTAATTGAGCAACGTCTCGGATTTGTGCTGCATATTCGTTCAACCGAATTTCATCGAAACCAGTTTTTTTTTCGCCTGCAAGAGCCTCGCCACTAAGCTTTAAAAGTATTCTTTTGTACTTCATAAGTTTTTCTTGATGTTTTTACTTAAATGCTCTATTAATTATCGCAAGAAAACGGTTCAAATCGAAAGGTTTTTGCACCCAACCAGTAATTCCTGCTTCTTTTGCCAATTGTTTTTCCTTTTCACCTTTTTCGGTTGTGAGCATCAAAATAGGTATGTTTTTATATTTGGCTTCTTTTTTTATGGCGTGGATTAAATCTATGCCTGTCATTTCTGGCATTCGATAATCTGTTACTAACATATCAAAATGATTGTTGCGATAAATCTCTAGTGCTTCTGCGCCACTATGCGCACGTTTGACTGCATAGCCGGCTCTCTCTAGTGCAAATCCAACGGCAAACGTATTTGCTTCGAAATCATCTACAATTAAAATATATTTTTTTGTGTCCTTTTCAACACCAGAAATAGCCTCACCAATTTCTTGCGAATAGAATATTTCGGCTTCCGGGTGTTTTAAAATAGCACGTAATATTTGCACGTTATTACTTAGTTTAAGCAGATAACCTCTTGCGCCATATTCAATCAATCTCTTGATATAATGCTCGTTATCATAAAGAGAAAGCCCAATCACAACCAAGTACGGGTATTTGCTCATTACGGCTTTTGTTGCTTCCAAACCGTTCATTACAGGCATTTCAATATCCATGAAAATAATATCTGGTATTTGACCTTTTTCAAGCATATCGAGCAATTCTTGCCCGTTGTTTGCCTCTTCCATTATCTCAACATTACCCAAACGCTGCAATTGGTTGCGCATTACTTTACGGTAAATTGGTTTATCATCGACAAGAATTACTTTATATTGTTTCATGCTTATTTTTTATTGCAAATTTCAATGAATTTATTGACCAAATTTAAAAAAAAAATCTAAATTATACTAAAAAACAGGGTTTGTTCATGAAAATTTGTCTGTTTTGTCAAACTGCTTGCTACAACGGCGTTTTGCGGCAGGGATTGTAGCGGTA
>JAOZMU010000482.1 GCA_029934165.1 Bacteroidales bacterium | reverse complement strand
CTAAGTTGTTAATTCACAGCTTAAACGTTTCATAAAAAATAGGTCTTAGAGCTTAGTAATGGAAAATTAATAATTAATAATTTTGCTTACGCCTGATTTAGTTTTAGTTAGGAATTTTAATGGCTTACTTTATTAAATTCATTTTACTTAGTTATAAATTTGCCAAAAAAAAACCAAAAAAAATGACAGACCTACAAATCATAAAAGAACTAGAAAAGCAATTAGGTGTTGAATTTGAGGTGGTTAAAGACTATGTTCTTAATTTTGGTTATTTGGAAAAACTCGCTCAATATGTAATAGATGAGCAATTTAATATTATTGGTTTATCAATTTCTAATTTAAAAATCGAGAAATTAGATTTGATTGGAAAGTTAAAGAACCTCAAAACTCTTTTTTTAACAAGAAATCAAATCGAAGATATATCTGCATTAGAAAATTTAACCAAGATAGAAAAACTAGATTTAGTTGATAATCATATCGAAGATATATCTGTTTTAGGAAACTTAAAGCAAATTAATTGGCTTTATTTGTCTGATAACCAAATAAAAGACATTTCACCAGTTAAAGATTTATTTAAAAAAGAGTCATTTGATTATCGTATTTCAGAAAATCCCTTAAAATTCCCACCACGAGAAGTTACAGAACTTGGCAATGAAGCTATTAGTGAGTATTTTGAACATTCCGAAAAAGGAACAAACATTTTGAAAGAAGCTAAACTAATTGTTATTGGAGAGGCTGGTGCAGGAAAAACTACGTTTGCAAAACGGGTCAGAAAAGCCGATGCGCCAATGCCAAAACAAGAAGAAACAACGCTGGGAGTTGAGGTTAATAATTGGTTTTTTGGTGGCGATAACAACACAGATTATTACACCAAGATTTGGGATTTTGGTGGTCAGAGTATTTATCACGGAACGCATCAGTTTTTTTATAGCGATAAATCTTTATATGTTTTACTTGCGGACACGCGCGAGCAAAAAACAGACTTTAATTATTGGTTAAATACCGTAGAACAATTGACTGGCGAAGATAGCCCTTTGGTGATAATTCTAAACAAAAAGCAAAAACATATTTGGCAAATTGATGAGCCGGGACTAAAAAGACGGTTCGGGAACATAATTCGCAATGTTGTTACCATCGACTTGTCCGATTCATCTGGCTTGCCTCGCTTGCAAGACGTTGTGAAAGAACAAATTCTTGGTTTATCGCATATCGGTTACACGTTGCCAATCTCGTGGATAAACATTCGCAAAGAATTGAGCAAGTTAGACGATAAATTTATTAGTTACCAGCAGTTTAGAGGCATTTGTAAAACTCATGGAATTGCAAATCCAAAACTGGTCGAAATCATTAGCAAATTGTTTGATAACATCGGGATTATCACGCATTTTTCCGAGGATTTTTCGAGCCTTAAAGATATTGTTTTTCTTGATGCCAATTGGTTGACAGAAACCGTTTATTTGCTTTTAAATCACGACATTCCAAAAGAAAAACAAGGACGAATTACGCTTGATGAGATTAAAACCATTTGGCAAAATGATGAAATATATTTTGAGATTAACAAGTTCATCGAATTGTTGATGAAATTTAGTTTAATTTATCGCATCAACGGAAGCAGTAATTACATTGTACCAGAGCATCTTCCGATGGTTCAACCTTATGACGATTGGATGTTTAGTGATGACAAAGATAATTACCTATTCAGATATTTATTTGACAATTATATGCCCAAAGGATTGATGGCTAAGTTGATTGTGGCGTTGCACAGATTTATTTATGACAATTCGCTTGTTTGGCACAGAGGCGTAAATATTGCCAACACAACAAAAGAGCCAGATACTTTTGCGGAAATAATTGAAACTTACGGACGAGAAAACAGGTTTGATATTCGTATTCATGGTAAAAACACGAAGGATTTATTGCAGGTAATTATTTATCACTTCGACAATATACTAAAGCCGTTTAAAAAACTTACGCACGAAAAACTTGTTCCTTGCAATTGTGATACTTGTAAAAATTCTGATGTTCCACATTTTTACAAATTTCGACACGTATTAAATGCAAAAGAAAAAAATAAGAAGCAAATCGAATGCCCCATTAACTTTAATTATGCACATGTTGAAGAATTAATTGAAGGCATAAATTATACAAAAATTAGGAGTTTGTTGATAAACAAAAAATATCAAGAATTTAAAGAAGTTTTATCAAACCGACTTTCAGATATTCCCTATCTTATTCATAAAAAGAAGGTTACAGAAGCCTATTTCCATAGCATTTTACATACAATTTTGGCTGAAAATGGTTTAAAACCTGTTTCGGAAGAAGGCACAAGCGATGGACGAATTGATTTGCATTTAACCATCGGGCAAACAAAGTATCTGTTTGAGTTAAAGATAGATAAGTCTGCAAAAGATGCGTTAAAACAAATAGACGAGAAGAAATATTACACAAAATTCCAAAGAGATTTCAAAGAGATAATATTAATAGGAGTAAATTTTAGCACCAAAAATAGAGATATTGACGACTTGGAAATCAGAGTGTTAAGAAACCTCTAACCGAGCAATCCTTAACTCTAAGTTCGGCATTATACAAGTGGCTCATTTATTGTTATTTTAGTTTATGGTGTCTAACTTTTGTTGGTCGTTAGTATTTTGCGGGAAGGTGGGCAAAAATAAATAACACTTTTCGATTTGTTATTCACTTGAATATAAGCTATATACAATTCTTCTTAAATAGCCCTTTGAGCTTAATTTTAATTATTAGAAATAAATTAAATTGTAATATTATGAAATTATCATTGATTGCCTTTTGCTTTTTTGTATTGTTTACATCGGTTTCTGCTTTTGCTCAGAAAAAATCGAATGAAATACCTAGTAAACTAAAACCTGACAGAATATTTTGGATTCTTGGGACTGATACTGTGGATTTTAAGCGAACAAGCAAGGAAAAATTTCAAAAACCAGATTCGATAATGTTGGTCTTAGAGTTCAACAATCTTTCTCCGATGAAGGCAAAGGAAATAGAATTTGAAGTCAATTGGTATAAATACAGTAGTACGCGCAGATACTTAAACGACAATCAACAAATCAGCGTTACTATCGACTCTACCGAGAACAAAAAACTCAAGCAATACCACGCTATACTACGTTCAAAAAGCAATCGTGCGCGCCGTGGTTGGTGCGAGATAGAAGTACGATGTATGTTGGATAACAGAATGATTTTTATGGAAAAGAAAAAATCTTTTGGTATAATGTTAAAATAAACAAGTGCGTAAAATCAACCAACACAATATTTTCCCGCCAAATAATACTAAAGTTTAGTGTTTTTCGCAAAAATGAGGATTGGCAAAAACAAAATTATTTGTTGCACGAAAGTTTTAATATGTCTTAAAAATTGATTAAGATACACTATGTTTTTATAAGTAGTGCCTGAAAATAATCGACACTTTTCGAGTTAAGGTCTAAGACTGGGATGTTAATAATTGATTATTTTGTACCCTATATGTT
>JAOZMU010000481.1 GCA_029934165.1 Bacteroidales bacterium | reverse complement strand
GTAGAAGAAGATCCATGTTTGTATGATAACATATAGGAGGGAAAATGGGTAACATAATGAAAAACGAATCATTCAGTGAGATGGTGGCTAGTTTTAAAAAGAGAGTAACAGAGTCTAATAATATTTCTTTAAGAATATTATGGGATATGGGAGGAGTGATTGAGGATATTAAAAACAAAGGGAAATATGGTGAGCATACCGTAAGTTCCTTTGTTAAAGAATTATCTGGTTACGGTCTTTGTGATAAGACAGCTTATAAATATGCACAGTTCCATAGAGAATATACTGAGCAAGAGCTTCAAGAATCCTTAGATAGAAATAAAATAGGTTGGGGGGCTATTAGTAGATTATTAGGTAAAATATCTAATGATAAAGAAAGTAGAGCAGAACTTGAAGAGAAAGTGAGTGCTAATGAACTTCCTCTAGGGGATTTAAAAGCAGCTGCTCAAAGTGTTGTAGCTCAACTACCTGTAGATACTAATGATAGTAAATCAGACAAAAGATCTAATAAACCTAGTCTACCTAGTTGTACAAAAGGTGTAAAAAAAGTTATTAGTTTACTTGAAAATATGAAAAGTAGTATTATATGAGTGGATAACGATATACAGGACTTAGATTTATTAGCTGAAGATCCTGTGAAATATAATAAAGCATTAGATGCTTTTTTCGATTTAAGGGAGTTGCTGGATGATGTCAATCCTGCATTAATAATGCTCAATAAAAAATGTTTAAAGGTTAGTTAATTAATTAAAGGAAAAAATCGTGATTAATACAAAGGCTCAACTGAGGAGATGTATAGGAGGTTGTAATCTATTATTTGCTAGTCCGTCAGCAGCTACAAGAGTATGTACAGACTGTCGTAAAAGCTTTACAAAGAAACAATATGCAAACAGATATGTAGATCCTAGTGATTGTGCATCTGATATTGTTAGTCATTTAGATAAGATTGAACATACTTTAACAGTAGAAAAAGAATTAAGAATGTCTACAGAAGCTATTGATTCAGCAGCTGCTTCTAAGACTTATGATAATAAATCTAAATTCCGATATATTCCTCAAGGGCCTTTGCTTACTAAGAAACAAATAAAAATAGCAAACATTATAAAAAAGGTAACTAATAAAAGTGAAACAAAGCAAGGATCAAAACCAGCTAATATTATCCTCGGATTTTTCTGAGGATCTTCACGTATTATCAAACATAGTGGATAATGAATTTATACCCAAAATCCATAAACTAAAATTTAATCCTAATATTAAATATAGTTTTTCACTAAGAAAACAAGAAAAATTAATTGATAAATTAATAGACTCAATCTTTCAATACTCATTTACTAATGATGTATTTACGACAACCGATGCTAAAAACTTAGCACCTCTCATTATAAATGATTTAAATCTTAAATCAAATATAAACACAATTACTAATAATCTATACCCATACTTTTCAACTAAAGTAGTAAACTTTAATTTACGCCGACAAATAATGTTAAGAATGGTAGGTAATATTAGTATCTTAAATAACGATGAACTAATACCTGAAGGCGGTACTAACATTCCTATATGGGCTGCTGTAAAAGTATTAGGTTATGAATATACGAAGAAACCTTCGTTAATATTAAATTTAGAAATAAGAGATGGTATTTATGCAGGATACCGTTTCACACATAAGTTTAGTAATAAATTTATTAAATATGTACTAACAGAGATTGGTTTTGGTAAGTATACTAAAACAAGTCCGGAAGATATATTTAATACTCAGTGGTCGGTGTTATTCTGTTTAACTAAAAGCGCATTAGAACTTAGAGAGTTTCATGTATCAGCGTCCCAATTAAAACACAATAAAATATTAAAAAAAGGTAGATATCAAGATAGACCTTGTAAAGAAGGGAATAAACATTCAGATTGTTTAATATGCCCTAGAGGTTTAGATATGTGTACCTTGGCAATTAAGCCAATAACAAAAAGGAGAAAGAAATGAATATATTCGAAGAAGTAAAGAAAGGAGATGAAGTTTGGAATAGAATAACAGGGAAATCTGAAAAGGTTATTAGTGTGAGTGATAATTTGTTTAACACCAATAAAAACTATTACTATAAATCAGGGGTAGCTAAAGACTCCCCTAAAGATAATCTACCTACAGTGGTATGGAGACTTTATGGGATACCCTCTATGTCATTAGCTAAAGATGTGGAAGGGAAAAGTAGTATACGAATGAGACCTAAAGGAGAAGCAGTCTTTTATAACCCAGCAGCAGATATTACTAATATCCTTCCACAGGTATTATATTCTTTATTTACAAACTGTGGAGATAATTATGATGATCCTATGTGTGAGTTCGCTGATGAGATTAGAAGTGTATTAGAACAATGTATTCATGAAGATAAAGATTGGGTTAATGGTTCTTGTATGTCCTCTTCCAGAGTTACATCTAAATTCATGAACAATAGTAACTATGCTAACAAGTTCTTTTATGATTACTTCCTAACTACATTAGATTATTTCCGTCATTCTATAAGATCTTTCCCTGAAGATGTACCTAAGATTCCTGATATGATAAAAGCAATTAAAGAGTGCACCTTTATTCGCACGATGCCTGACAAAATGAAAGAGGAGTACATTGCTCATAGAGAAGCTTATAATAACCTATCTGCTATCTTATCAGGTGATCCTTATTATGATGTTAAATGTGATCATGTATGTATAACTAAAGGTAAAAGTAGAACATGTTCTAAATGTTCGGCGGTATTAAATGACAAATAGGGATATAATAAATAACTTAGGAACTCCAGCAGACTCTGGTATGATAATAGACTTTGCTACGGATGGTATTTCTACTCCAGTATCTATAATAGAGGTAGCTTATAAATTTATGAGCAATGATTTTGAGAATCATTGTTTTCTAAAGGTTAATGAATCTTCTAATCATAGGGATTTAGTTAATAGTGCTCACACTAATATTATTAAAAGTGATTATGAGAGAGAAGCTGTAGATATTAATAGCTTTTTACATGACATTCTAGGATCTATGGATAAGTTAGATGTACATTATTTAGTTATTAATAACAAATACTGGTATGATAGGATAACTAAAGAGAATCCTTTATTAAATCCTCTATTAAATTTAAGTAAAAACCTTCCTACAGTTGCTTTAATTGATTATGAACGAGCTAGATTAGGCAATAACTGGATATTATCAGATGGTTATGCTGAGAGTTTTTATGATGTTTGTAAGTGTATTAATAGTAACGCAAAATCTGCACCAAGAACTTTCAAAGCAGATCTACAACGAAGTTATATAGAACGAACATCAGATGACACTACTGATAGTACACTTACATTTGCTCAAAGGAATGTAAAACAACTATCTAAAATATGGGACACTATATTAGATAACACTATAGAAGAGGAACGATATTGGGGAAAAGAAGAATAACGATATTAGAGGGGGGGAAATATTCCCCTCTTTTTTTTTAGCTATAACTAACTTAATTTTTGCCCCCTTTTTTGTTATAAT
>JAOZMU010000042.1 GCA_029934165.1 Bacteroidales bacterium | reverse complement strand
ATATTGAACCAAACAGAAAATTTATTAACCAACAATGTTCTACCATAGAACCATTTGTTCTTTGTTCTAATAAAAAATAAATACAAATAATAATTGTCTTACTAAAACT
This sequence comes from Bacteroidales bacterium, assembly GCA_029934165.1. GTDB lineage: Bacteria > Bacteroidota > Bacteroidia > Bacteroidales > JAOZMU01 > JAOZMU01. The sequence goes on along the minus strand of JAOZMU010000042.1, from coordinate 12,769 downwards.
TCAATCCAATGAGTTCATTTTTTAAATACCTGTTTGCTACGATTTTAGGAGTCATCCTAACGATAGTTATCATTATTGCTACAATATTCGTAGTCTTTAGCTCGAAAATGTCGTCAAGTGAAGAAGACGCGAAAGTTAAAGAAAATTCGATACTGAAAATTTCATTAACAAGCCCGATTAGCGACCGTGGCGTTGACAATCCGCTTCAAAGCCTTGATTTACCAATAGGCGAAACATCGTCCGCCGGCTTGAAAGATATTTTGAAAAACATCGACAAGGCAAAAACCGACGACAACATAAAAGGTATCTATATGGATATGAATGCTTTGACGGCAGGTTTCGCAACTGTTCAAGAAATTCGTAACGCTCTGCTGGCATTCAAAAAAGATAGCCCTGAAAAATTTATCATCGCCTATGCCGACAACTACTCACAAAAGGCATATTACCTTGCAACAGCGGCAGATAGCATTTTTGGTAACCCAGAAGGCGGATTTGCTATTGCTGGTTTGAGTGCGCAAGTAATGTTTTTCAAAACCGCGCTCGAAAAACTTGGTGTCGAAGCACAAATTATTCGCCACGGAAAATTCAAAAGTGCCATCGAGCCATTTATGCTCGACAGCATGAGCAAAGCCAACCGCTTGCAAGTAGAAACTTATCTTGGTTCTATTTGGACAAATATTTTGCAACAAATCTCAAATCGCCGAAATGTTTCGGTTGACGATTTGAATATGTACGCAGATAAAATGCTCATCACAAACCCCAAAGCAGGAGTAAAATATCGTCTATTAGATGCAACAAAATACAAAGACGAAATTATCGCGCTGTTGAAAAACCTTTCGGGAATCGAAGAGAAAGAAGATTTACGCTTAGTTTCGATGTCGACATACACCAATGTACCTAAATCTAAGAAAGACAAGAAAAAGAAAAAAGGACTCATAAAAGACAGAATTGCAGTTATTTATGCAACCGGCGAAATTAAAATGGGAGCAGGTAGCGACACAGAAATCGGGTCTGAAAACATCTCGCAAGCAGTTCGTAAAGCACGCCTTGACGAAGATGTAAAAGCCATTGTTCTACGCGTAAACTCGCCAGGCGGAAGCGCAACAGCATCGGATATTATCCTACGCGAAGTCGCTCTTGCTGCCGACATAAAACCAGTAATTGTTTCGATGGGCGATGTAGCAGCATCTGGCGGATATTACATTGCTTGCGCAGCGCACACAATCTTGGCGCAACCAAACACAATCACTGGTTCTATTGGTGTTTTCGGTATGATTCCGAATGCAAGAGAACTCTTAAATGAAAAACTTGGAGTAAATGTAAGCGTTGTAAACACAAATTCTCATTCCGACATGGGTTCAATCTTGCGACAACTGACAAACGAAGAAAGAGCAATAATCCAAAACGAGATAGAAAATATTTACGATGTATTTATCGGACATGTAGCCAAAGGACGTAGCCTAACAAAAGCACGCGTTGACAGCATTGGACAAGGACGTGTTTGGAGCGGCTCGAATGCAAAAGAAATTGGCTTGATAGATGAATTTGGAGGTCTTGAAAAAGCCATCGAAATTGCTGCACAAAAAGCTGCCGTTGACGATTACAAACTCATGGAACTTCCTGAGCGCGAAGTGAATGAATTTTTGCAAATGCTTGAATCTATCGCTGACGACAACAACGGTGATGCCATGATGCGCCAACTGACAGGTGATAGCTATAAATATTTCAAAAACATCGAATTTTTGAAAATCGCAAGAGGTTATCAGGCACGAATCCCTTATTTCATAGATATTTACGACACACAAATTAACAAATAATATATTCGAGACCGATTTTTCATTGAATAGGTAATTTAAAATTGTAATTTTGGGCTCTTTCGTTATTATAACGAAAGAGCTTTTTTGCACCTCCTCAACATAGATAAAATGATAGGTAAACGGAATTTCTTTCTCACTATTTTGCTTGCTCCACTTGCGCTACTTTACAATATTATTGTTTCTTTACGCAACTTTTTGTTTGATACTAAAATACTACATTCCAAAGAGTTTGCGATGCCAATTATCACAATCGGAAACATCACTGTTGGCGGAACAGGAAAAACACCACACATCGAATACCTTGTTCGGCTGTTGCGCAAAAACTTTAAAATTGCAACACTAAGCCGTGGCTACAAACGAAAAACTAGCGGTTTTGTCTTGGCAACAACAGAATCGTTAAGCACCGAAATTGGCGATGAACCGAAACAGATAAAGCAAAAATTTCCGAAAATTCCTGTTGCCGTAGACGGAAATAGAGTGCGCGGAATTCGAAAATTGTTAAAACAATATCCAAAACTAAATGCCATCTTATTAGACGATGCTTTTCAGCACAGATACGTAGAACCCGGATTGTCAATACTTTTGGTAGATTATAATCGACCGATTTTTGAGGATAAAATCCTGCCACTCGGAACATTACGCGAAAGCATAAGCCAAAAAAGACGAGCTAAAATTGTGATAGTAACCAAAACTCCCGCAGAAATTAAACCAATCGAACAAAGGATTTTCACAAAAAACTTAGAATTATACCCATATCAAAAAGTTTATTACACTAAATTAATTTATGGTGCAATTATACCTGTTTTCAAAAGTGCTGGCGCTAAACCAAGCGACTTTCCAACACTGAAAAAACAAAAGCCACAGGTTTTGCTCATTACAGGAATTGCCCGAACAAAAGTCTTGGTTGAATATATCCAAGAGAACATCTCCACAAAAATTACTCACCTCGAATATCCTGACCATCACCCATATCGTTCGAAAGAGTTAAATCAAATTATAGACGCATTTAAAAATTTAGATGACAAAAATATAATCGTTCTTACCACAGAAAAAGATGCAATGCGTCTGAATGAAAATGATTTTCTTGATGACAATTTCAAATCTAAAACGTTCTACCTCCCGATTGAAATTGCTTTCATTAACGATGATCATAAAAAATTTGATAAACAAATAAAAAATTTCGTTGAGCATAAAAAGAGTAACGACCAAATGTTTATGCGCATAGAAGCCAACAAAAACGATAATTAATTAGGCATAAAAATAATCTCGGTGTGGTTTTAAGCCACACTGACAGTTGTGCAAATTGTTTTTATGAACAGAGATACTCTTAAATATAGAGTTTTTAGAATAATTTTGTATTTCCAAGTAAATTTCCTACTTTTGCAGCCTGAAAAGCAGAACAAATTATTTAGGGGACAGCAGTCCCCTATTTTATTAGATATTTATTATTTTATGATTTCTCACACAACTATCACAGAATTAGTTAAATCTCATTTAGAACCAGAGTTTTTTATTGTTGACATAACTATTCAGCCGACAAATAAAATTCATGTTTTGCTAGATGGCGACAACGGCATTACGATAACTAAGTGTATCGAAGTCAGCCGATTGATAGAAAACAGCTTGGACCGTGAAGAAGAAGACTTTTCGTTGGAAGTTTCTTCGCCAGGACTTGGTCAGCCATTAAAATTAGACCGTCAATATGCGAAAAACACAGGGCGAAAAATTGAGGTTGTCTTCAACGATGGAGAAAAAATCGTAGGCAAATTGCTGTCAGCAACAGAAGACGATATTGATGTTCAAACAACAGAACGCCAGCCAGTTGTTGGGAAGAAAAAAACAAAAAAAGTCGAAATAACGCGCACAATAATGTTTGAAGATATTAAACAATCAAAAATAGTTCCTGATTTCTCGGGGGTATAATATATAAAGAGTAATAGCCATGGAAAACGTGAATTTATTCGATACTTTTGCCGAGTTCAAAGAACAAAAGAACATCGACAGAACAACAATGATGAGTGTTCTTGAAGATGTTTTTAGAGGAATGCTAATAAAAAAGTTCGAGACCGACGAAAATTTCGATGTTATTATTAACATTGATAAGGGAGATTTTGAAATCTGGCGCAACCGCGAGGTTGTTGCTGACGCAGAAATTGAAAATTCTAACAAACAAATCAAACTATCTGATGCGCAAAAAATTGAAGCTGATTACGAAGTAGGTGAGGAAGTTACGGACGAAGTTAAGCTGGTTGATTTTGGACGACGTGCAATTTTGTCGTTGCGTCAGAACCTGACTTCTAGGATATTAGAACTTGAAAAAGACCATTTGTTTAATAAATATCGCGAGTGCATCGGGAAAGTTGTAACTGCTGAGGTTTACCAAATATGGAAACGCGAGATTCTTCTCATTGATGATGAGGAAAACGAATTGCTACTACCAAAAGAGGAGCAAATTGTAGGAGACGATTACCGCAAAGGATTTCCAGTACGAGCAGTGGTCATCAAGGTTGAGATGCGTAACAATACTCCTCAAATCATTTTATCTCGTACATCACCAATTTTCTTGGAGAGATTATTTGAAAACGAAGTTCCAGAGATATTTGATGGTCTTATTATCATAAAAAAAATTGTACGCTCTGCAGGCGAGCGAGCCAAAGTAGCAGTAGAATCGTATGATGAAAGAGTTGACCCCGTTGGAGCATGTGTAGGAGTGAAAGGACAACGTATTCATGGCATTGTTCGTGAGTTGCAAAACGAGAGTATTGATGTTGTGAACTACACCGAAAACACAGCTCTTTACATCCAGAGAGCTTTGAGCCCTGCCAAAATAACGAATATAAAAATAGTTGATGACAGCAATCAAGCGGAGGTATATTTACACCCAAGCGAGGTTTCTAAAGCTATTGGCAGAGGCGGACTAAACATCAAATTAGCTAGTCAATTGACTGGTTATGAGATTGATGTTTATAGAGACACCGTAGAAGACGATGATGAAGATGTCAGTCTTGAAGAATTTGCAGATGAAATTGAATCGTGGATAATTGACGAGTTCAAAGTTATCGGATGCGACACCGCAAAAAGTGTGTTAGAACTTAATGTCGCAGATTTAGTGTCGAGAACCGACTTAGAAGAAGAAACAATCATAGATGTGTTACAAATTCTGAAGACAGAGTTTGAATAGACAGTAAATTGAAGAAAATTTCGTGCAAAAAAACTTTTTTCGGCTCTTATGTGATTTTTACGGAGCAAAGTTTTAAACGTGTAGCTTAATTTTACTTGTTCATAACAATTTTATTGTACCTTTGTGGCGTTGTTCTATAATAGAATATTTTAAACTGTTGAGTAATTTTATGTCAGATTCCAAGAGACCAAAAAGACTAAGTAAGCTTGCACGCGATTTTAATGTCGGAATTTCAACTATCGTTGAGTTCATGCAAAAGAAAGGCATTGAAATTAGCTCCAATCCTAATACTAAGATTGCAGCTAAGCACATTGACATTCTTGTAAAAGAATATAGTGCTGATAAATCGGTAAAAAAAGAATCCGAGAAACTTAGTCTCCGAAAGAGCAGTAAAAAAGAAACGATTTCCATCAAAAAAGATAAGGAAGTTAAGCCGGCGACCAAAACAAAGAAGCAAGAGGATGTCTTACTAATTAAAGATTTAGGAAGTAAGACAAAAACGGCGAAACCACCAGTAGCAAAAGAGCCTCAAGTAGAGGACAAAAAGTCTAAATTTAAAATTGTCGGGAAGATAGATTTAGATAAAAAAGAAGCGGTCTTGGATACTCCTCCAAAGAAAAAAGTACCAGAGAAGGTAACGAAAAAGCCAACCAAGTCAGAGCCTACGCCTGCGAAGGAAAAGCCAACCAATGTAGTCAAAAAACAGCCTGAAAAAGCTCCTGCGAAGAAAAAGGAAATTGTTTCGACCGAAAAAATCGTTAATGATAAGACTATTACCGAAACTAATGATAAAAAAACGGCAATCAAGGAAACAGAGAAAAAGCATAAGAAGGCTGACAACAAACACTCGAAAAAACCTGTCAAAAAGGTTGAAAAGAAAGTTGTAACAAAGAAAGCTACACCTCCAACAAAGGATACTCCTAAGACACAGGATAACAAAGAGAAGGACAAGAAAAACAAAGAAAACGTTAAGATTGTCGGAAAGATAGACCTTAATACTATAAATGAGAAAACGCGTCCTCCTAAAAAGTCTAAGAGAGCAAAAGACAAAGCGGACTATGACCGTAAAAGGAAGAAAACTCATCATGATAAACCTCAGTCGCCTAAAGTTTCGGTAAAAAACCCTGTCAATAAAACAACAGTAAAAAATCCTACAGAAAAACCTGTTAAGGAAGAACCCAAAATAGAGATTTTCAAAACGGCAGTACAAAAATTATCTGGTCCCACAGTAGTTGGAAAAATTGACCTGCCCGAGAAAAAGAAAAAACCGGTAGCTTCGTCTAGTGATAAGAAAAATCGTAACAAGAAGAAAAAACGTAAACGTATAACAAAAAATACGAAAGACGGACAAAATACTGCCAACAAGGCTAACAAACCTAATACTAACACAAATACAAATACATCAAACCGAGGACCAGGTAGCAATAAACCACGAACCTCTGATAACAAAAGAACTGATAACAAACGCCGGTTTGATAAAACAAAACGTGTTCGTAAACCTATAAAAAAGGAAGTTAGCGAAGAGGATGTACAAAAGCAAGTCAAAGAAACTTTGGCACGTTTGACATCGAAATCGAAGACAAAAACTTCAAAATACCGTAGAGCAAAACGCGACTTGGTCAGCAAGAAGCAACAAGAAGAGATGCAAAAGCTCGAACTTGAAAAGAATATTTTGAAAGTTACCGAATTTGTCTCTGTCAGCGAACTAGCCGCAATGATGGATTTAGTCGCGACCGATGTTATTGATGCCTGTATGAGTCTTGGATTACTTGTTGGTATCAATCAACGTCTTGATGCTGAGACAATTTCTCTTGTAGCAGACGAATTTAAGTACGAAGTTGAGTTTGTAAGTGTAGAATTACAAGAGGCAATCAAAGATGACGAAGAGGAGGTTGATGAAACAAAACTAAAATCGCGTGCGCCGATTGTTACAGTTATGGGACACGTTGACCACGGTAAAACATCGCTTCTCGACCATATCCGAAAAACAAATGTTATTGCTGGAGAAGCAGGTGGTATTACGCAACATATTGGTGCATACAACGTTAGCTTATCTGGTGGAAGAAACATTACATTCCTTGATACACCCGGACACGAAGCCTTTACAGCAATGCGTGCGCGTGGTGCGCAGGTTACAGACGTTGCCATTATTGTTGTGGCATCTGACGATAATGTTATGCCTCAAACAATTGAAGCAATAAACCATGCTAAAGCAGCAGGTGTGCCAATTGTTTTTGCGATAAATAAAATAGACAAACAGGGAGCTAACCCTGATAAAATAAAAGAAAAATTAGCAAACATGAATTTCCTCGTTGAAGATTGGGGCGGAAAATACCAGTCGCAAGACATTTCGGCGAAACACGGAAAATTTGTTGACGAGCTTCTTGAGAAAGTATTACTTGAAGCCGAAATGCTTGAGCTAAAAGCAAACCCAGAGCGACGCGCTTCTGGTACAGTTGTCGAATCGACACTTGACAAAGGTAGAGGTTATGTTATGACTATTTTAGTCAAGAACGGGTCGTTAAATATTGGCGACATCGTTTTAGCGGGTAGCCATACAGGTCGCGTAAAAGCGATGTACAATGAACGTAATCAGCGTATTAAGAGTGTTGGACCAGGCGAACCAGCATTAATTCTCGGACTTAGTGGCGCACCGCAAGCTGGCGATAACTTCAATGTGATGGAATCTGAACGTGAGGCAAGAGAGATTGCAAACAAACGCGAACAATTACAACGCGAACAAAGTATGCACACACGTAAACATATTACACTTGATGAAATTGGTCGTCGTATTGCAATCGGAAACTTCCAAGAATTGAACATCGTTCTCAAAGGTGATGTTGATGGTTCAATCGAAGCCCTTTCGGACTCGCTAATCAAATTATCGACAAAAGGAATTCAGGTGAATATCATTCACAAGGCAGTAGGTCAAATATCAGAATCTGATATTATGCTTGCCACAGCCTCTAATGCCATTGTACTCGGCTTCCAAGTACGTCCATCATTAGGTGCGCGCAAATTAGCCGAAACAGAAGGAATTGATATAAGATTATATTCAATCATTTACGATGCTTTGGCAGAAGTAAAAGATGCTATGGAGGGTATGCTTTCGCCAGAAATAAAAGAAAAAGTTGTGGCTACGCTTGAAATCATTGAGACATTTAAAATTTCTAAAATTGGTACTGTTGCTGGTTGTATTGTTAGAGATGGTAAAATTTCAAGGAAATCGAAAGTACGCATTATCCGAGATGGTATTGTTGTTTACACAGGAGACTTAGGCTCTCTCAAGCGTTTCAAAGACGATGTAAAAGAAGTTACTCGCGGATTTGAGTGTGGGCTTAACATTGACAGATTTAATGACATTAAAGTAAGCGATGTAATCGAAGCATACGAAGAAGTCGAAATCCGACAAACGCTGTAATAAACACTTTTCAGAGTTGCTATTCATTTGAATATCAATAAAATAAAACACATTTCATTTATCAAGAATGCCCCGATATTTTCGGGGCATTTTTTTTTATAGTTTATAAACCTGAAAAACGTTAGGCAATTCACAATATAAGTACTCTTACAAAAGTTCTTACGCTTTTTATTAACCTAAGTTGTTAATTCACAGCTTAAACGTTTCATAAAAAATAGGTCTTAGACCTTAATTAGCCAATTTGCACGCAGGTATTTTAAGATTTAACAATTCAAAAAACACTCAAATATTCCCGATATTATCGCATTTTTTGATATATATTGTGAATTGCCTAAGTGAAATTTGATTTTGTTTATTTCAAAATAGCCCTGTAACTATTTGATAATCATACCAACACCGTTATGTAGGGGCAAACCCTTGTGGTTGCCCTATTCTGGTTGCCCTATTGAAACGAATTGTTTAATTGGGCAGCCACAAGGGCGTTGCCCCTACGCACAAAAATAAATAAAAAATAATTCCCGAATTATTTGGTGGTTTCATTTTTTAAAATCTTTATTTGCAGGTGTAACAACGATGTTGTTTTATTGAATTAGTAATTTACACTTACACAAAAGTTAGCACATTAATTAATATTGATTAATTGGGTGTTGCTCGTGAAAAAGCAACACCTAATTTTATGAAAAATAATTATTATGAAAATTATTTACAGTTTTTTATGCGTAGTGTTTTTATGCCTTGGTTCTTGTACTAATAAGGAGCAACAGACTTTTAAGCTAAGTAAAACTAACAATCGTCTTGAAATTAAATTAGAGAAAAAAACTCCCTCTGTAGGTGCGATGCAATACATAGAAATTGAGGATAAGGGATTGCTAACATATTTGAATAAAGCTAAAAATTCTATAGCTGTTTTTGATATTAAAGAGGCGAAGCAAATTGACGAAATAGTTATTCCCAAAGGAGAATCAGGATACCCAAAAGGAAGAATGATAAAATTTTCTGCCATAAATGACACTTTAATAGGTATTGCAACAAGCCAATTTAATTTTGCGTTAATTAATTGGAAGGGAAAACTGGTTAAAACATTTGATGGACTTGTTGTTGACAATGTTTATACTGCGCCAAGCTTAAGTCCATCTTTCCGTATTTCTCATGAACAAATAAACTATACTTTGCGCTGGCTTACACCTGTGAATGATTGCTCTGATGTTACAAAAATTGCTTTGTCAGCAGATATTTCTCTAATTGATTATTCTACGTCGATATGCAAATTTCGTGTTCCAGAAGAATATTGTTCGCCAGATATAAAATCCTATCAATATACTTGGTATAGAGAACTTTATGATAGTTCCTATATTTATTCTTTTACATTTAGTAATTACATATATCAATACGACAAGAAACAAGAAAATAAGCACACCAAAAAACCGGCAAAAAGTAAATACGCACCAGAAAATTTAATGCAAAAAAAAGCCCTTACTATTGATGAAGGACGCAAAGCAATGTACGGGAAAATTGTATATGACAAGTATAGAAATGTATTTTATCGTTTTTTTCTACTCGAACATATCTTTAATGAAGGTGAAACAATTTTTGAAGCAGCACGATTTAAAAAACAATTTTCTATTATAGTTCTCGACAAAGACCTCAACGTAATTGGCGAAACTCTTTTCCCCGAAAACACATACATTTCATATATGCACTTCGTCGCCCCCGAAGGTTTATACATCTCTACAAACCACATCAAAAACCCTGATTTTGACGAAGATTACCTAAAATTTGAACTTTTCGAGTTGAAAGAAATGTAGGGGCAAACCCTTGTGGTTGCCCTATTGTGGTTGCCCTATTGTGGTTGCCCTATTCTGGTTGCCATATTGTAGAATTTGTAAATATTGGGCAGCCACAAGGGCGTGCCCCTACGCACAAAAATAATGGAAAAATAATTCCCGAATTATTTGGTGGTTTCATTTTATTTTGATTTGTAGGTGTAACAACGATGTTGTTTTATTGAATTAGTAATTTACACTTACACAAAAATTTAGACATGAGAAAACTATCTATGCTTGTAGCAATAATTTTCGGCTATTTTACTATCGTCCTGCGATGAATCAAATTAAACCGATACGTTAACCAGACTTACTTTTTCCTTTTTGTAATTTTCCTTATTCTACCGCTTTTTTGTCGAAAAAATATAAATCCGTGAAAATCAGTCTAATACGTGTTATTTGTGTTCTAATTTTTGCGATGATAAGAACACGAATAACACAGATTTAACAAATTAACACGGATTTTTATAATTTTGAATAAATTATTTGCGACATAATAAATTAAAATTCAACAAATTGTAATTTCAACAAAAACCGTTATAATCAGTAAATCCAAAATGTCTTTTTGTAATCCTTTTACTTTTAAGTATTTGTATCTATTTTGTTTAACCTAAACAGATGAAATAAAATAGATTTTAATCATTGAAATTCAATTACTTACAAAAAGACTTGCGGATTTAAGGTATAATTAGAATTATTTTAATTTAGAAAAAAAATTATTACTTTTGTAAGACTATGCACAGGCATAGAATCTCTTTTTCGATTCAACAACTCCACGCCACTCAAAATATTTTTTGAGCATGCGCCGATGCAACACGACACAAATTCGTTAAAAAAATAACCCCATAAACCTGAAAACTATGTCAGACGAATTAATGCCTTTTGATTTACCACAAAATAATAGCTCAATAATAAAAGTTCTTGGCGTTGGTGGTGGCGGAAGCAATGCTGTCAATCACATGTTTCATCAAGGTATTCAAGATGTAAATTTTATTATTTGCAACACAGATGCTCAAGCTCTGTCCAATAGCCCAGTTCCGTTACGAGTACAGCTCGGACCAGACCTTACAGACGGACGAGGTGCTGGCAACAAACCAGACATTGGGAGAAAGGCAACAAACGAAAACCTCGAAGATGTAATATCTGCGCTTGGCAGCCAAACAAAAATGGTTTTCATCACCGCAGGAATGGGTGGTGGAACAGGAACTGGTTCGGCACCTGTGATTGCAAAAGCGACGAAAGACCTTGGAATGCTAACAGTTGCAATCGTTACTTTGCCGTTTCGGTTCGAAGGGCAACGACGGCTTAAACAGGCTTCGGAAGGAATTACGGAACTAAGCAAACATGTTGATTCTCTTCTTGTTATAAACAACGAGAAGTTGCGCGAAATATATGGCGACCTAAAAATATCTGATGCTTTCTCAAAGGCAGATAATATTTTAACCGTTGCAGCAAAAGGAATTGCAGAAATTATCACAATACACGGACACCTAAACGTTGACTTTGCCGATGTGCAAACCGTAATGACAAACAGCGGAGTAGCACTGATGGGGCAGGGGTATGCAACGGGAGATGACCGCGCACTGATTGCTGTCCAAATGGCACTAAATTCGCCACTACTCAACAACAACGACATTCGTGGCGCGAAAAATATCTTGCTAAATATTTCATCTGGACACGAAGAAGCAACGATGGACGAAATCGGGCAAATAAACGATTTTGTACAAGAGTCTGCTGGATTTACTGCCGATTTAATTTGGGGAAATAACACCGATGAAAATCTTGGCGATAAAATTAGTGTAACCGTTATAGCAACTGGTTTTGAGACAGATATAATTCCAGAAGTCTTCAATCAAAAAGAGAAGAAAAAGACAATCCATAAACTGGAAGATAAACCAATAGCGACAAATAAAAAACGTGTAAAAGAAATTGAGTTTGAAGTTGATGACACAAGAAACATCGACAAGCAAAATTTAATTACTGACAATAACGACATTTTTTCGTTCTCTAACGAAGATGAAAGTTTGCAAATGCCTGAAGTTGGCGAAGATACTACGATTTTTTCTGTCGATACTGTTTCGCCAGAATTGGAGTCTGATGACAGCATTGAAAACATAACGTTAAATCAAGAATCGCCGCAGATTAGCCGAGTGGAAACATTAAATAAAGAAAATCGGGCAAACTATTTGAAGGATATTGACAAACTGGAAAACGAGCCAGCTTTCAAACGCAAAGGCATAAACCCAAATAACAATCAGCCATCGAAGGAAAATAAAGTTTCTAACTACTCTATTTCCGACAAAAAAGATGGTGGTTTGCTCAACTCAAATAATAGTTATTTGCATGACAGAGTAGATTAGTAAGTATTCTTACAAAAGTTCTTTCGCTTTTTATTAACATAAGTTGCTAATTTACAGCTTAAACGTTTCATAAAAAATAAGTCTTAGTAAAATGAATTTAATGAAGTAAGCCGTTAAAATTCCTAACTAAAACTAAATCAGGCGTAAGCAAAATTATTAATTTTCCA
>JAOZMU010000480.1 GCA_029934165.1 Bacteroidales bacterium | reverse complement strand
GCGAGCGACCGATAGGAAGCTCCGCCAAACTGCTTTTGCCAAAAACGCAAGGCACGAGCCAACTATGAGCGGAAAGCCCGTTGTCCGCCCTAAAAATTATTGTTTTTTGAGCAAATCTTGTGAGTATTTATTTAACTTTTATGTCGAAAATCTGTTGCAAAATTGGCATCAGCAAAAACATATTAAAATCTTTGTCCTCTTCTTCTTCAGTTAAATCCTCGTAAGGAATTAATTGGTTATGAATTTTAAGATTATTTTTCAGCACTTTTTTCAGTTTTCCGTCCGAAGGAAATTCGCCAAAGCGAAATTTGAACACCATTTTTTCGGAACACCATCGTTTATGTTCAACTGGAGCTAAAACTTTAAAATAACGCTCGATGACTTCGCGACCGAAGTTTTTGTGTCCCATCTTTGTCAAAAAATGCGTTTTCACAGCCAAATGGCGGGCAACGTATCTGTTGGAGTCTTTCAATCTGTCTGTCAGCGTTCCCCAAACAGCATCGACTCCCATTGTAGATGCCAAATTCTCTATCGGTCTGTTTAGTAGTGTTGATAGTTTGCCAAGAATATGGTTTTCTAGCTCTCTGACAGGATTTTGAGTACTGAATTTTATGGTCAGAAACGCATCGTCCAAACTTGCCATGAAATCGGAGTTCATCAGTTTGCGTTCATCATCGGAAACCATCCACTCAAAACCATATTTCATTGTGTAAAAGTAATTTACTATTTTAGACACCGGCTCGAAGGCTTCTTCGTGGTCGAATAATTTTGCTTTTGTAAACGTGTCCGAAATCATTCGCACCGGATTGATATTAAATTTTTCTGTTAATAAATCAAAGAATTGATTTTTATTTTTTCCCTCGCTAAATGGCGCAAGTAAATCCAGAGCTTTCGATTGCTCGGGCAAACAAATAACGATAGAAACCTTATTTATATCACCAAGCACGCTGTACAACATTTGGCGGAAGCTGTTTGCAAGGTTTAATAAATAGGCATCATTATCTCCAAATAAATAAACTACTTTTATGTTTTTTAGGCTCTCGAAAAAATCGCCATCAGAAAATTGTTCTCCGTAAAAATTTTCGTTAGATAGTTCTACTGGGATAATGTCAACATACTCATCAATAAACGGATACTTAAATTTCAGCTCAAGTGCCTTTTCTTCGATGTTTTTGTCAATTAAAAATATTTTTAAATTTTTCAGACCTGGATAATGGCTCAAAATAATATTTTCTGCAATAAATGCCTCTGCAACAGCGTTATAGCCAACAATTACGATTGAATTGTCGCTTGTTTCAACAGACATTTTGCCGTCATTATTTTCGATTTCTTTATACTCAAAATCGCGATGTGGTGGGAATTTGTCGTAGATAACCTGAGCTGCGGCTTGGTGCGAGCTAAATGCGTCTATGTCAAACTTATCCGATTTGTTGTAAATGTCCACGTAATCTTTTAGTGTGTTGTTATTGTACCAGTCGTTGACATGTGTAATTACGTGTAATTTTGTTTTAAGACTATTTTGGGAATTTATTCCAGATAATACACTCGTTGCCAGCAGGTTATGTTCGTCATTTCCTATCAAAACAACGCATTTACTTGCATGGGTTATGCCGGCAGCCAATAGCACAGATTCCTCGAAAGCGTTGCCAATAATAACCTTGCCTCCCATTTCTCTGATTGCTTCAATAAAGTCGTTTTCGACATCTTTTTCTATTACAACGACTTGCCTTTTGGCTTCGAGCAATTCTCTTGCTATCTGATAGCCTTTTTCTCCTACACCAAGTATTACTGTATGGTTGCGGTAAAAATATCTAATTTTTGCTACTAACAACTTTTTATTGAGATACTTATAAATAGCCACAAAAACGCCATAGCCAATAACCAAAGCTGCAAGGTATTTGGCAAGCGTGATTTTCCAACTAAAGGCTGCCGCAGGAAAGCTCGCGATTACGAATGCCGCAATTGTGGAATACACAGCTTCCCAAAAAGCTACGCCGCCTTTGTATCCTCCAGCAACGGAATATTCATAATAGCCCCAAGTGCCAAAAACGAAAGTCGCAACTATCAAAAATATAAAAAGGAATGGCATCAAAGCCATTAACGACTTGCGAAGTCTATAAAACCATAAAACAATCATAATTTTTATATTACAAATTAGTAATTTTCATTCATTATTTCTGTAAATCTAAGACCTAATTAGTGTTGCTTACGCAATTCTGTAAAACTCAAACTATCAGCAAATTACAGACATGCAAATAAGTAAAAACTTTTGTATGAGTGCTTACATCTTTATTTCTTAAATAACAAATAACTGATAGCAAGCTCAATGTTTTATTGCCTGTTCTTTTCCGAATATGTTAAGATATGTAATAAATTTCTAACTTCCAGTATTTTTTTAATTTTTGTTAGTAAATTTTTCATCGGAAAGGCGAATTGTTGTTCAATCAGACAGTTACGTATTGTTGTTCAATGACCTCGTGGTAATTTTGCCAAATCCGACCATCCAATTTTTTTTCCGTTATCTTTTTTGGCATGTTTCATATAAACTTTACACTTTAACAATGTGTATGACATTTCTAAATTGTAATTTACAAGCTGCTATAAATCAGCACTTTATGGAATTTGTAAAAATAAAGTAAAATACTGAATATCAACACAATCTATTTTTTTATTTAAAAATGTCATATATATTGTATAGTGTAAAGTTTATTTTTGTTATATGAAACATGCCAAAAATTCCTTCGTTTCCTTCGGTCTTGGCATTAAAAATAAATATCTACATAATCGACAACTCCGCCTTGCTCGCAGTTATCCATTTGTTGCAACCGCCAAAATTTGCGTCCCTTGGTGGCTTTGAATACAAATTTGCCTTTTTTCTGACAGGGTTTTCCATTGTTGACATAGCTTACTCGATTTTCGATTTTGCCGTTGAAGGAAAGCTCTTTTGCATTTACGACTTCAATTTCACCAGAAATAGTTAAGTAATCGCCGGTTTTTTTGTCTCTTTGTTCGCCAGAAACAACGAGCTTATTGTTTTCTATTCTAATCACAGCTTTTCCCGGCTTATTCCAGCCAATCCATTGCAGTGTTAAATTATGCTCTCCTATTATTGATAATTGCAGAGAGTCATTTTCTGATAATGGTTTGGGAGTCAGTGAATTATTGCATTTAACAATCAATTGTTTCATTCTGGCGGTGTCCTTATTTTTGGCATCAGGATATTCCTTTTCGAGTAGCAGCTTGGCTTCTTCAAATTTATCATTCATAATAAGCGATTCGGCACTATCAAGAATGCTTGTTGGAATATTCTCTGTTTTTAAAGAGTCCTTTGGTTGGCTGGTTTCTTCGGTTGGACTTTCGTTTGTCGGTTGGCTGCATGAAGCAATAGTGAAGCATAAAAGTATGGCAAAAGAAATTGTTTTCATCAATATCAATTTTATCAAATGTAGGCGTTATGTGAAGATTTAAGATATTAGTAAAATGAATTTAATAAAGTAAGCCATTAAAATTCCTAACTAAAACTAA
>JAOZMU010000479.1 GCA_029934165.1 Bacteroidales bacterium | reverse complement strand
TTGTCCAAAGTCTAATTCTTAGTAAAATGAATTTAATAAAGTAAGCCATTAAAATTCCTAACTAAAACTAAATCAGGCGTAAGCAAAATTATTAATTATTAATTATTAATTTTCCATTACTTAGTGGTTGGTATATTACAAATAAAGCACTTAAAAATCTATTATAGCCAAATTCTGTCAGATATAAGGTCTAAGACCTATTTTTTATGAAACGTTTAAGCTATGAATTAATAACTTAGGTTAATAAAAAGCGTAAGAACTTTTGTAAGAGTACTTACTAAATTGTTTATCATTACTGTCGGGGTGGCTTCAAACAATACATTTCTGATAATTAGCACTCTGTGTATCTTAATAATTTTTGTTATTAAACGTAATAATTTTTGTAAGAGGATTTAATATTAAACTGTAAGATTATGGAACAAAAAACGCGTGTTCTTTTGGTTGAGGATGATGTAAATTTAGGCTCAATTTTAAAGCAATATTTGAATATAAAAGGTTATGAGACAGACCTTGCCGAGGATGGCGAAAAGGGGTATCGGGTGTTTACGCAGGGTGCTTATGATGTTTGTGTGTTAGATGTGATGATGCCGAAGAAAGATGGTTTTTCGCTTGCGAAGGATATTCGGTTGATAAACAGCAGAGTGCCGATAATCTTTTTGACGGCGAAGAATATGCAAGATGATGTTATTCAGGGTTTTAAGGCTGGCGGAGATGATTATCTGACTAAGCCTTTTAATATGGAGGAATTGTTGGTGCGCATTGAGGCAATTTTGCGTCGGACGAATAGCAAGGAGCAGAATCCGCATAAGACTTCGTTTGTTCTTGGGAAGTTTACGTTTCATCCCACGAAGCAGCTTTTGGTTGAGGGCGAAATGGTTTCTAAACTTACCACAAAAGAGTCCGAGTTGCTTAACTTGCTGTGTAACAACATGAATAGTGTTTTGGAGCGAAACCTTGCGCTCAAGACAATTTGGTTGGAGGATAACTACTTCAATGCTCGTAGTATGGATGTCTATATCACGAAGTTACGTAAGCATTTGAAGAGTGAAGAGCGTGTTGAGATTATCAATGTGCATGGCAAGGGTTATAAGTTGATTGTTTCTGAAGGTTCGGCTACAAAACCATAAGGTTGCAGCCGCGTATTGCAGTGTTGTCGGCGCGTCCGAGTATTTCAAAACTCATGTCGCTATGGACTTTGCCAATGTCTTCGGTTTCGATGAAAGAGCAGGAATAAATATTGGCAAGGTCTATTATATTTACGCCACCACTCTGTCCGTCAGCAACATACGCCAATGGGTCGTATAGGTCGCGGGCAAGTATTCGCATCCATGGTGGAGCGACAAATATTCCGTTGCCTCGCGAGTAGGCTTGAGAGAGCAATTCTGTCATTCCGTATTCTGAGTGTATTTGGAAAGAGCCTGTGCCGGCTTTTAGTTTTGTGTGTAGTTCTTGGCGTGTCATTTCTTTTCGCCGCCCTTTCATTCCGCCAGTTTCCATTATTATTGTATTATTGAGTTTTAGGTCGTATTTTTCGATAAGGTCTATCAGTGCAAAGCTTACTCCTATTAGAATTGCTTTTTGCCTAAAATGATTGGCAGTGCGTAGGCGTAAAACCAATGCGTCTAAATTATCAAGAAAAAAGCCACTATCGTCGTGGTTGCTTAGTTTTATTAATTTATCGACCATATAAACTAACGATGAGCCTTCGCGTTCGAGATATGCTGGGAGCAGAGCAAGTATGATGTAATTACTTGGCTTACAATAAAATAGCTTAAAAGACTCTAAAAAACTTTTTTCGTATAGCCCAATGTTACTGACAAAGTGCTGGCTTGGTGTGGTGTTTGTTGTGCCACTGCTCGAAAAAACCACGTGGCAAGGGCAGTCGCCTGTTATAACGCGATGTGTACGAAAAAATTGAATAGGCAGAAATGGAATATCTTTTATTGTCTTAACTTTTTCTGTATCAATATTTCTATGCTTGATGTAGCTTTTGTAGGTTTCGTTTTTTTCTGCCTGAAAGCGAAAGATTTCGAGTGCAGTTTGTTCAAATTCAGAATTGGAACTTATGCTGAATATTTTTTCTTCCAATAGCAGGTTCATCAAATCGTTTTTGAGAGATTAAGCACAGAATATTAATTATTTGAAAATGTATTTTATTGAAATTCAAACCAATAACAATGCTGAATTTATTGTAACTTGCATCAGTCAGAGTTCAAAAAATCGAGCAATTGTTTGTGTTCATCATTATCCAAAAGAATTTCAAAGTCGAGCGTAGTTTGTTGATCTTTGTCTTTGTACGTAAATTTTGCTATTAATTGGTATTTTTTTCGTGCTTTGAGTTTTGCTTTGTCCGCAAAAAAATCATCGAATGTAAGATGGTCGAAATCAACGTTTTCTGTTTGCCAAACGATAGATTTTTTTGACCGCGTAACAATTTTCATTGAGACTTTTTCTACAATCGTATTCCAACTAATTATCAGCGAATCTTTTGCCAAAAAATACGCAGGATTTTCGTTATCGAAAACAAAAGGCTCTATCGAAAAACAAATAGATTCTTTCTTTATTTTCTCTGTGCCAACAGCTATACTAACCTCATACACATTGCCTTGCTTCATCTGGTTGCGCACCTCTGTTGGCAATTGTCGGATAACGAGTGTAGTGTCATCGTAGTTCGATGCACTCCAAAGTAGGCGTTTGTCGCTTTGCTGGGTTAGTTTTATTTTAGATATTTTTTCTCTCGTATCCCAACCAATTTCAATGTTGTTTGTACTTGTGTAATTCTTGACGCATGGTTTTTTTACCTGACTATTTTTATAAGCGGTAGCAAAATCATCTTGGGACAAAGACAATTGCTTGCTACTACCGACAAACGTAGATAGCCCAATTGCGATACTTTGCAGTATAGATTTTTTGCCATGCTTACTAAATGCTCTTCGCAACGAAATACTTTCTCCGGCGTTAAGATTTATTTTTTCTGTTTCCATTCCATTTTTCTGATGCCATAACGAAAATTTAGCTCCTTTGCCTGAAGCAATAAATGTGCTTCTAAAACTGTTATATTTAATCAGATAGCACTTTTTGCCGTTCTTTTTTGTTTTGATGAGCTTGACTAAATTCCCCTCAGAATCGACAACAAATAACTCTGCGGTTTCGTTGGCAGGTTTAACAACCACCGCCTTCTGGGCAAAACTTGTTGTGCCAGCCAAAAAAAGTAGTAGCATAGAAACTGTTATCGAAAATAAATTTTTATTCTTATCCATGTATTCGTGTTTATACATACGAAGCAAAACCAATTTCTGCGTATGCTTTTGATTAATATTTATAATACCACTCTCAAACCTTCACTGTGAAAACATTATACGCACTGTTTTTCCGAAAAACAATAGCAAACATTGTTGATAAAGATACAATAAAAAACGAAAATTTTACTCGAAAATTTCCGAATTTGTTTTTCTTAAATTTTATTGGCTGCCAATTTTCGGCTACCAGTCTAAAGTTGGACACCCCTGTTACTTAACCAGTTAGCT
>JAOZMU010000478.1 GCA_029934165.1 Bacteroidales bacterium | reverse complement strand
CCTGATTTAGTTTTAGTTAGGAATTTTAATGGTTTACTTTATTAAATTCATTTTATTTATAGTGTTTGTTCACAAATAATTTTTAATGTATAAGACTTATTTATTATGAAACGTATTAGCTGGTTGTTAGCAACTTAGGTTAATAAAAAGCGTAAGAACTTTTGTAAGAGTACTTAAATAAGTGAATTACGAATTTGTTTACGTATGATAATATATGTTACAAAGTTTATTTTACTATTTTTAAAACTAAATTATGTGCATCAAAAAAAATGATGCAGAAACCTTTAAAACTTTTACGATGAAAAAAAATTTTTTTATTTTGCTTATGCTGATAATGCCAATGGCTTTATTCGCACAGCAAAAGGGTCAGCCTGTTGTCTCAAAGGCTAAATTTATGGATAAGTCTGAAAAACTTGTCAATGTAACTCCAGTTCCACCGGGCAGCATAAACAGAACGTGGAAAGATGGTATTGTCAAAAATAAATTTGACTGGAAAAAATACCGCAAAAACCTTAACCCAATTTCCAATACAAATATGTCAAATGTTCAAAGGGAAATGGGAAAACAAAAACTTACGCCTCCGCAACAAAATTTTGCCGGATTAAGCAATGAAGATAATAGCTCACGAGTGTCTCCGCCTGATACTGATGGTGATGTAGGGTTAAATCATTATATGCAGATGGTTAATAATTCGTTTGAAGTCTTTGATAAAAGTGGAAATACTGTTTATGGACCAGCAGACAATAGCACAATTTGGAACGGTTTCACCGGCGGTTCTTGGGTTGGCACAAATGATGGAGACCCTATTATATTGTATGACGAACAAGCCGATAAATGGTTAGTAACCCAATTTGCAATTAACACTTCTGATGGGCTATATTGGATGTTGCTTGCTGTTTCCGAAACTGGAGACCCAACAGGAGCATATTATCGTTATGCTTATGAGTTTGATTTTATGCCGGATTATCCAAAGTTTGGAGTTTGGGAAGATGGTTATTATCTATCTGTCAATCAATTCTCAAATAGTGGCGGCTCGTGGAGTTTCGAAGGCGCAGGTGTTGCAGTTTTTGAGAGAGAAGAAATGATAGCCGGAAATTTAGATGCTAGAATGATATATTTTAATGTTCCAGACCTACCAAACGGTGGCTCAGATTGTGCTGGAATGTTACCTTCTGATGCAGACGGAGATTTTGCTCCAACAGGAACACCAAATCAATATTTATATTTCAACGATGACGCTTGGGGTTTTAGTAATGACCATTTGCAATTGTGGGAATTTTCGACAGATTGGACAAATACAGCTAACACCACTTTCGAGTACGCATCTACATTAATAACAGAGCCATTCGATTCTGAATTTGAATCATCATTCGCAGGCGGGGCAATATCTCAACCCGGAACTTCGCAAAAGCTTGATGTAATTGCAGATAGACTTATGTTTAAATTGCAATATCGTAATTTTGGCACGCACCAAAGTATTTTGGCAAATCATACTGTTGATGTAGCTACAAATCAAGCCGGAATACGTTGGTACGAACTTAGAAACACATCTGGAACGTGGGAAATTGAGCAACAAGGTACTTATGCACCCGACACAGATAATCGTTGGATGGGGACTATTGGCATGGACGCAAATGGAAATATCGCATTAGGTTACACAGTATCCAGCGCAACAATGTATCCGTCAATAAAATACACAGGGCGACGTGCAGAACATGCAACCGGACAAATGACTTATGCCGAAATGAGTGTCGTTGACGGAACAAGCTCTCAATCGGATAACAAACGTTGGGGAGATTATGCCAAAATGAGTATTGACCCATCGGCAGACACTGTTTTTTGGTTTACACACGAATATTCTGGAGATTACGGCGGCAGCTTTACTTGGGCAACACAAATTGCATCTTTCTATCTCGAAGATGTAAGCGCACTACCACCAACAGCACAACTTGCAGCGAATAAAACAAATGTTGAAATTGGTGGCTCTGTACAGTTTTCTGATAATTCGTACTACGACATCGATTCGCGAACTTGGACATTTGAAGGTGGAGTTCCAGAAACTTCTACCGAAGCAAATCCAACAGTAATGTATCCTGTCGAGGGAATTTACGATGTTTCCTTAACAGTTGTAAACGCAAACGGAACAAACACCGAAACAAAAGAAGACTATATCATAGTTGCAAATATGTATAACATGAGCAACACTTCGATTACAACTTGTTCTGGAACATTTTTTGACGCTGGTGGTGCATCAGGACAATATTCTGATGGTGAGGATTACACATTAACAATTAATCCTGCAAGTCCGGGTGCAATGATTTCTGTTGATTTTATAGAGTTTAATGTAGAAGAAAATACATCTTCATCTTGTTATGATATTCTTGCTGTGTACGATGGAACATCAACAAGTGCAGATTTAATTGGCGAATTTTGTGGAACAACAAGTCCTGGCATAATTACAGCAACAAATACAGATGGCGCACTTACTTTCAGATTTACATCTGATGTCGCAGTAACAAGAGATGGTTGGATGGCAAACATTGAGTGTATTGGTGGTTCGGTTGCAGCCGGAACAGCAGCAGCAACAAATGCAATAGTCTGCGAAAATCAATCTGCAACAATACAATTATCGGGTTCTTATGGAGACATCCAATGGCAAACAGCAACAACAGGCGGTGGAACATTTACCGATGTTACTGACGGAACAGGAGCAACATCTCAATATTACATTACCGAAGTTTTAACAGTAGGAGCTTTCTATCGTGCAAAAGTTTCGATGGACGGAAGTGATGTTTACTCAAACGAAGTCGAAATAACAATAACTCCTGCACCAACAGCAGATTTCTCTTATACAATCGAAGGTTACGAAGTTACATTCATCAACAATTCTACAAATAGCGACGATTTCACATGGAACTTTGGCGATGGAAACACAAGCACCGAACAATCGCCGGTTTATGACTACGATTCGCACGGCACATACAATCTGTCTCTTACGGCATCTGCCAATTCATGCGAAGATGCAATTGCCGAACAATCGTTAACTCTAAATTTACTTTCGGTAAACGATGTATTTGCAGACAATTACGTTACAGTTTATCCAAATCCAAGTAATGGTAAATTTCAGATTAAATTTGTTTCTTCCGATTATAATGAAATAAAAGTCAATATTATTAATTCAATCGGACAACAAGTATTCTCAGAACAAATTGAGAAAACAAATAAAGAAGAAATAACCTCAATAGATTTGACGAACCTTGCAAAAGGTATATATCAAATGAAAATTATTGCTGGTGATAATATTTCAGTCAGACAAATTATTATCCAATAAAGGTAATTATACTAAAGTGATTTTGGTTTCAGGGTTTTAATTTTAGCTTTATTACTGATAAACAACCAATTACATTTTATAATAATCCGAAAACCAAATTCACTCCAGTATAATTGATGTAAAGGTAACTAATTGATGTAAGTACTCTTACAAAAGTTCTTATGCTTTTTTAACCTAAGTTGTTAATTCACAGCTTAAACGTTTCATAAAAAATAGGTCTTAG
>JAOZMU010000477.1 GCA_029934165.1 Bacteroidales bacterium | reverse complement strand
TACTCTTACAAAAGTTCTTCCGCTTTTTATTAACGTAAGTTGCTAATTCACAGCTCAAACATTTCATGAAAAATAAGTCTCAGACCTGAAATTTAACCAAGTACGATTTTCAATAAGTAAAATGAATTTAATAAAGTAAGCCATTAAAATTCCTAACAAAAACTAAATCAGGCGTAAGCAAAATTATTAATTAATTTTCCATTACTAAGTAGCACTAATTGCTTATTATTATTTAGCATTTAAAGCATCACAAAAAATCAGGAAAATACGCTGATAATTTACTTATCCCTTTTCCGATTTACTAACATCTTAAACCCCTTAGACACAATGATTTTTGACCTTGAAATGATAAAGAATGTATATCAAAACTTACATTCAAAAACAAAAGAATTGCGGAAAATAATTCAAACACCGCTAACACTTACCGAAAAACTTTTGTATTCCCATCTATCAGAATCAAAGCTAATTACGCCTTACAAAAAAGGAGTTGATTATGCCGAATTTAATCCCGACAGAGTAGCAATGCAAGACGCAACCGCACAAATGGCTTTGCTTCAGTTTATGCAGTCTAAAAAAAATCGTGTTGCTGTTCCATCAACAGTCCATTGCGACCATCTAATTCAAGCTAAAGTTGGAGCTACCAGCGATTTACAAGAAGCAATTTTACAAAACAACGAAATCTATTCGTTTCTAAGCTCAGTCTCAAATAAATACGGAATAGGTTTCTGGAAACCGGGTGCAGGTATTATCCACCAAGTAATTCTTGAAAACTACGCATTTCCGGGCGGAATGATGATTGGAACAGACTCTCACACAGTCAATGCCGGCGGTCTTGGCATGGTAGCCATTGGTGTTGGCGGTGCAGATGCCGTCGATGTTATGGTTGGTATGCCTTGGGAGCTAAAATTTCCAAAAGTAATTGGTGTCAAACTCACCGGGAAATTAAGCGGTTGGTGCGCACCCAAAGACATTATCCTAAAACTAGCAGGAATCCTAACCACCAAAGGAGCAACAGGTTACATTGTCGAATATTTTGGCGAAGGAGCAACAGAACTATCATGCACCGGCAAAGCAACAATTTGCAATATGGGAGCAGAAATTGGTGCAACAACCTCGCTTTTTGGTTACGACAAAAAAATGGGCGAATACCTTGCAGCAACAGGCAGAACAGAGATTGTTGCCGAAGCAAACAAAGTGGCAGAACATTTGACAGGCGATGCCGAAGCATACGCAAATCCCGAAAAATATTTCGACAAAGTAATAGAAATAAACTTGTCAGAATTAGAACCTTATGTAAACGGACCTTTTTCGCCAGACCGAGCTTGGAAACTATCCGAATTTTCTAAAGCCGTGATTGACAATAACTTCCCGCAAAAACTCGAAGTTGGTCTTATTGGCTCTTGCACAAATTCGTCCTACGAAGACATAACACGCGCA
Source organism: Bacteroidales bacterium (assembly GCA_029934165.1). GTDB lineage: Bacteria > Bacteroidota > Bacteroidia > Bacteroidales > JAOZMU01 > JAOZMU01. The sequence continues at coordinate 2,124 of JAOZMU010000477.1, read as the reverse complement.
GCCTCCATCGCAAAGCAAGCATCAGAAAAAGACATTGCCGTAAAAGCCAATTTTACAATCACTCCAGGGTCAGAACAAGTACGCTATACGATTGAAAGAGACGGACTTATAGACATTTTCAAAAACATCGAAGGCGTTGTACTTGCAAACGCTTGTGGACCTTGCATTGGTCAATGGGAACGAAAAAATGCCGATAAACAAGAACGAAATTCCATAATTACATCATTCAATCGCAACTTTGCGAAACGTGCCGATGGAAATCCAAATACATACGCATTTGTTGCCTCACCAGAAATCGTAACAGCATTTGCAATCGCCGGCGATTTAACCATAAACCCAACCACCGACACGCTAAAAAACAGAAAAGGTGAAGACGTAAAACTATCAGAACCAACTGGTATAGAGCTGCCTACAAAAGGTTTTGCGGTCGAGGACAATGGCTACCAAGAGCCGATAAAAGATGGCTCGGAAATCAATGTACATGTAAACCCCGAATCCAAACGTTTACAGCTACTTACGCCATTTGCGAAGTGGGACGGAAAAAACCTCGAAAACCTACGATTACTCATAAAAGCAAAAGGAAAATGCACCACCGACCACATCTCAATGGCAGGTCCATGGTTGCAGTATCGTGGGCATTTAGACAACATCTCAAACAACATGCTAATCGGCGCCGTCAACAGCTTCAACGATAAAATAAACACAATAAAAAACAGCCTCAACAACAACTACGAGGCAGTGCCAACCGTTGCCCGTGCATACAAAGCGCAATCCATTGATTCAATTGTAGTTGGCGATGAAAACTACGGCGAAGGCTCATCAAGAGAACACGCCGCCATGGAACCGCGACATCTTGGAGTGCGTGTTGTTCTCACAAAATCTTTTGCCCGCATTCACGAGACAAACCTCAAGAAACAAGGCGTTTTAGCAATAACTTTCAGCGACAAAAACGATTATAACAAAATCTTAGAAGGCGATGCGATAAGCATAAAAAACATGAACGAATTTGCACCCAAAAAACAATTACTCGTAGAAATTACTCATAACGATAATTCTACTGAAACATTCTACGTAAATCACACATACAGTTCCAAGCAAATAGACTGGTTCAGAGCTGGTTCTGCACTCAATATGATAAAAGCATCGCACGCCTAAAACAAAAAACACGGTCGCTATACAATAATAATAATAAATTAGTGAGTAATAATAACCGACACTTTTAGAGAAGTTATATGCTTGAATATAAGCTACATACAACTCCAAATAAATAGCACTAATGATTTAATATTTTGGGCGGCAATAGGGCTTTCCGCTTGTAGTCGCGGCGATAGCTTGCGTTTTTGGCAAAAGCGGTTTCGCGTGGGCTTCTTTCAGTCGCCACGCCAAACCGCGCCAAAAATAGCAAGCTATCACCACGAGCTACCGCTACAATCCCCGCCGCACAGTGCGTTGTAGCATAATCTTGAGAATATTAATAAAAATCAATACTTTGCACAACATCAAAAAAGCGTTAATAAATTAATAATCACATATTTAATCACATCAAAAAAGCGTTAATAAATTAATAATCACATATTTAATCACATCAAAAAAATGGAATCAAAAACAATCACAATAGCAAACGGCAAACTACAAGTGCCAGACAATCCAGTAATACCCTTCATTGAAGGCGATGGAACAGGTCCCGACATCTGGGCAGCCTCAAAACGAGTATTCGATGCAGCAGTAGAAAAAGCATACGACAAAAAGCGTAAAATTGAATGGAAAGAAGTTTACGCCGGCGAAAACGCATTCAACCGCACTGGCGAATGGCTTCCCGAAGCAACCCTTGATGCTTTCCGCAAATACTTAGTCGGAATAAAAGGACCACTAACAACGCCAATCGGTGGTGGCATAACGTCTCTCAACGTTGCACTGCGCCAAAAACTAGACCTTTACGTTTGTCTTCGTCCTGTCAAGTACATTGATGGAGTTCCGTCGCCAGTACGTAAGCCCGAAGATGTTGACATGGTGATTTTCCGCGAAAACACCGAGGATATATACGCAGGCATCGAGTGGTCGGCAAAATCCGAAGGCGCGAAAAAAATGATAAAATTCCTGCAAGAGGAAATGGGCGTAAAAAAG
>JAOZMU010000476.1 GCA_029934165.1 Bacteroidales bacterium | reverse complement strand
ATTTGGTTTACTCAAATATACAAAATTTGTCCAACTTTAGACGGGTAGCCGTTTTTCTTAAAAATAAAGCATCGGGTCAACTAATTTTCCATCTTTTGAAAGCTCGAAACGAAACGTGTGAATAAACATCGGATTACCTGTTTTTGCAATCTCTTGACCTTTTTCAACAACCTCGCCCTCTGACACTTGCGGACTAATTACTTTTTTATATCTCGATACAAACCCATCGGCGTGCGCAATCTCTATTTCGTATTCTGCAACTCCCGAAGACCCAAATTCGTGGTAAATAATCTTTGCTACGCTGCCCGCTGCTGATGCACGAACCGGACTATCTTTTGTTGCCCCAAAACTCAATGCTCGGTGCGATACGAGGTACTCTTGTTTGTTATTGTCAACAATTTTTTTGCTGTCGAAAAAAGGTTGAACCAAACGATAATTATTTTCCAAAGGACACACAAAAGCTGCGCCGCCAGTGGGTTTGATGAGAAACTTAGAACTATTGGCTATGTCGTTTAAGCCTGTAAAAACCATAAGTAAAATCCCCAACAAAGGCAAAGTAAAGAAAAAACGCAAGTGCCGCATTTCCTCTGGCGTTGTTCGGGCAAGCATCAAAATGCGGTTTTTTAGTTGCACTTTTGCAAAATTATTGACCAAATCCACGTTTTGTTTTGATGTTGCAAGTTTCAAAATCAAGCGCGTATAATCGCGATAATTTGATTTCTGCACCGCAAAAAAATCTGCAATGTACTCGTGTGTTTCCAAAATTGAGGCTTTTATTTGCCTATTCAATGGGTTGAACCACAGAAAGATACTTAGAATTTCAAATAACAAAATGTCAAAAGAATGAAACTGCCGTGCGTGGGTTTTTTCGTGTTCTACAACCTGCTGTTGCTCTGCTTTTGTTAATAAAAAAAAATTCTGATTCAGGAACAGCAACCTAAAAAAAGAGAACGCCGGCAATTGTTCTTGGGTTTTTAATATTGTATATCCAATCTCTTTTTTTTTTGTTGCTTTATGCGCTATCTTCCTGACTTTCAACATTTGTTTCAGGAATAAAAAAAAACGCAACAACACTCCGACCAAATAAACGCCGGCAAAAAAAATAGTAAGAAAAGAAAATATAACGCTTTCTGGCGTTGTCTCAGGAAGTTTTTCAACCTCAAGAAGAGCCTCTTTCCTTAGAGGGTCGAAAACTAAAAGCGATTCGCTAATTTGCCTGCCTAAATCGGGTTGCACAATGCGAAATGGCAACGTGGCAAACGGAATTACAATGCTTATTGCGATGACCGACAGCATAAAAAACCTGTTCCAGCCCAAAAAAGATAGCCGGTGGAAATAACGGCGATAAAAAAAATGCAACACAACCAGACAAACCGTTACCTTCAGCAGGTATAGTAACATGCTGCTAATCATCTGTTTTCGTTGGAGGTATCTTTATCATCAATGAGTTTTATCATCTCATTAACATCGTCCTTGCTCAAATCTGTTTCGCTGACAAGAAATGAAACCACGTTTTTATACGAACCTTCAAAGTAATTCTTTATAATACTTGTTAGAGAATATTTCTTATACGCCAACTTAGATATCACGGGAAAATACTCATGTGTCTTTCCATACGCCTTATGTCCTATGAAACCTTTCTTTTCAAGAATCCTAACAACAGACGAAATTGTGTTGTAAGGTGGCTTAGGTTCAGGCATTTGAGCTATCACATCTTTTACAAATCCTTTCTTCAAATGCCAAAGAACTTGCATAATCTCCTCTTCTTTCTTTGTTAATTGTTCCATAGTGCAAATGTATAACTTATTTTTTAGTTTCACAACTTATTTTACAGTTATATAACGTGCTTTTTAGTTTATGTATTGCCCATATCAATAAATAAAATTTTATTGCAATGATAATCAAGAGCTTACAAGCATCTTTAAAAAAATATATTCCGCAAAAGTTTTTTGTTAATATTTTTTTATACATTTGTCAATGTCGTTTACGGGGGTATAGCTCAGTTGGCTAGAGCGCGTGACTGGCAGTCACGAGGTCAGGGGTTCGACTCCCCTTATCTCCACCATAAATGCAAAAACCTTGATACTGTACATTTTACAGTATCAAGGTTTTTTGTTGCCAACTTATTGCCAATTCCAAATTTATGGCTTCCTGTCAAAAGTCAAACCTTATAATATTATAAGGAAAAGATTTATTGGATTCTAAAAAGCAACATCGTTACTTTTTTTGTTTTTTAGCTGCATCTCAACATCATAAATATCTTGCTCTGACAGTAGCTGCACTTCTTTTGTCTGAAAATCGCCACCGTTTGCATCGCCGTCAGTATCTTCTATTTTAACATAACTTTGGTTTATAACATAACCATCTAACGCGACATAGCCATTTGAACTTGTTGTGTGAGTACTCACAAGCCCGTTGGCGTTATACTCGGAAACACTCAAGCCCGGAATAGGTACGCCTGCATTATCGAAGGTACTTATTTGTTTATAATGGCTATCCTCTATTGGCACACCATAACAGGCAGCGAGAATGACTGACATTGAGCCTGTTGCTAAAAATGCAAGCAGTTTTTTGAATTTCCCTTTCATAAGCCAATAATTTAATGATAAACTATAAATAAATAGGTGCGTAAAAACAATCAATATTTGTACGATTATTATTAAACTGAATATCAACACAATAATAATTCAATAATATTTTTATCTTTTTAAAACGTTTTTCATAGACGTTTATTTCGTTTGATAATAATTTTGTTCTGAATAATTTATTACCAATGAAATTTTCAAAATATTTGGTACATAAATTTTGATTTTAGATAAACATTTTTAACTTTGCAATTCAAAGTACTAATATATTTAGAGTAAAATGAATGAACAGGAACAACATCTAAATAATCTACAAGAAATTCGGAATTTAATGGAAAAATCCACAAGATTCCTGTCTTTAAGTGGATTGTCTGGCGTTTTTGCAGGTATTTTTGCCCTTTTTGGTGCATTGGCAGCTTACGTATATTTTGGCAACACATTCTATTACCCAGACACTTTCACAACTCTTTTCAGGACAAGCATCGAACAACGCAACGATTTTATTCTGTTCCTTTTTGTAGATGCCGGTGGTGTTTTGACATTGGCATTGAGTTCTGGTTTTTATTTTACGTGGCGCAAAGCAAAAAAACAAGGATACGAAATGTGGAACAAAACGACTGTCCGAGTTTTCAAAAATTTTATGATTCCGTTGGTTACAGGCGGATTATTTGGTTTACTGCTCATTTATCACGGTTTGGTTGGCATTGTGCCTGCTATTACGCTCATATTCTACGGATTAGCAATCATTAATGCAAGCCACTACATTCTGCACGATGTACGACTTTTAGGATATAGTGAAATAATTTTAGGACTGATAGCAATATTTTTTATTGGTTATGGGCTGCTTTTCTGGACAGTAGGATTTGGAGTATTGCATATAGTTTATGGCGCAGTAATGTATTTCAAATACGATAAAAATTAATATAAGTACTCTTAGTAATGGAAAATTAATAATTAATAATTAATAATTAATAATTAA
>JAOZMU010000041.1 GCA_029934165.1 Bacteroidales bacterium | reverse complement strand
TTACAAAATTAATTTCGATTTTGAAAATGATATATTTGTCCAAAGTCTAATAAAACACTTTAAATGTGAAAATTTCAATTATGATTTAATCATAGTTACTAACTTTACTCCAATTTAGGAAAAAATAATTATTGTCATGAGAGTTGTGTTTTAGCCCGTAAAAATACGCAAGGTGTTTTTTATGCGAATTGATTTTGGGAAAATATAATGTAGTTTTGGATTTTTTGTTTTTTTAACATAATTTGGAAAATTCGAGGTATAATTCTTGCGCAATAAAAATTATAGAGCAAAGATTAAATTATAGAATTATTTGCAGATTTACAATAAAATCGTAAATCTTTGTCTTAATATTAAAAAGTGCAAGGCACTTAATATTTATTCATAAAAATCTTTATTAGCTATGAAACACACATTTTCAAAATTCAGTTTGCTGGCTTTTTTGTTGGCATTTTTGGTTATCGGCATAACACAAACTGCTGATGCTCAGAAACATCAAAGAAAGTCACCAAAAGCAAAAAAAGAACGGAAGCATGCGCGAAAGTTTTTGAATCGCACGAATGTTTTTATTCACAAAACGGCAAAAGCTGTTAAAAAGAACAAAGTTTATACTGGAAAATTGGTAAAAGCTGTGAAGCACCAAAAACGTGCAAAGCAACTGTTTAAAGGGAAACGCTACAAAAAGGCTGTTCATCATTCGTATCGTGCGCGAAAACTTGCGTTCAAAGCGTTCAAAGCAAATAAGAAAAAAAACGTAGCCAAGAAATGGGAATTGGAAAAAGATGAGGAAGCATTGGTTGAAGATGCTCCAGACGATGCTTCAATTGATGCCGAAATTCAAGGCACAGACCAAACGTCAAACAGCGATGAAGATGTTGTAGATGAGAAACTTGAAGACATTGAACCAGAGAAATAATAGTCTGAAACAAATCTTTAGAAAAATAGCAACACTCTCTATAAGTAGGTGTTTGCTATTTTTTTTGTTTAATTTATTAGCTATTAATACTACTGCACAACATAATTTATTTATCCTTGCCTTTCTGCCTCCTCAAAACGATACCTTAGCAACTTATACTTTTGAAAATCAGAGTATTACAGAGCAGTTTTTGATAAACTATATCGACTCATTGCAAAAAACTGGTTTTTTAGGAGCATCATTAGATAGTATTTTTACGGATTCTACAAAAACTACGGCATTTTTAAATCGCGGACGCGAATTTTTCATGAAAAATCTTAATTTCACGGGAAACGATTCTGTTTTTGTTAAAAAAGTCTTTGATGACTCCAATAATTCTATGCAATGGTCTATGTATCAATTAAATATTGCTAAGAATGAAGTCATAACTTATTTTGAAGACAACGGCTACCCATTTGCATCAATTGAAACAAGGATTGAAAGAAAAGATTCTGTTTTTGGTGCAACATTGTTTACCGAAAAAGGAAAATTAATCAAACTAGACACTTTAAAACTTCGCGGTGAAGAGCCTGTAAATTACTCATACATAAAAAATTACCTCTCTTTTCAACGCGAAAAAATATACAGCGAAAAGGAAATAAACAAAATATCCAAGAAAATTGCCGACCTTAGTTTTGTTAAGGAAAAACGTCCGATGCTCGTTGATTTTAGTCCTGAAAAAGCCTCAATTTATTTGTATTTAGCCAAGAAAAAAAGTAGTAGATTCGATGGAATTTTAGGACTCGTGCCAAACGACAAAACGCAAGGAAAAACCATGCTAACTGGTGAGATAAATTTGTTTCTGGAAAATATTTTGCGATATGGCGAAATATTCAAATTTGAATGGAAAAAACTTCCATCTTCTTCGCAACAACTTGATTTATTGGCTAGTGGTTCATATTTTTTTGGAACTATGCTAGGTGCAGAATTCAAATTAAATATTGATAAAAAAGATACCACTTACTTAAATACCGGCATGCAACTTGCTATGAATTATAGTTTTAGCGCGACAAAAATATTTAAGGCATTTATAGCAAATAATAATTCGGTTATTTTGCTAAAAAAAGATAATCGCCCTCCCAGTTTGATTAATGCTAGTACGACATTGTACGGCTTTGGTTATCAGACTTATAACTTGGATTATAAGTTCAATCCAAGAAGGGGATATTTTGCTGACATTAAAATAGCGACAGGTTTAAAATCTTTGCCCGACAGTAGCGATACGAAACAATATGAGGCGGAAGTTCTTGTTGCTGGGTATATTCCGACAGGGAAATACTTTTGCGTTATGCTGCAAACCAGATGTGCAATAATTTATAATGAAAATTATGTGCTTGAAAATGAGGCTATTCGGATTGGTGGATTAAATAGTTTGCGTGGTTTTGATGAGCGGGTAATTCCGACTACGCAATATGTTATTCAAACCGTAGAATTACGTTATTTATTTGAGAAAAACTCCTCTTTGTTTGTGTTTTCCGACATTGCCTACTACGAGAAATCTACACTCAACGATGTATTTTCCGACATGCCAATAGGTTTTGGCGTTGGCTTTACGTTTCAAACTAAGGCAGGGATTTTTGCAATGAGCTATGCCCTTGGAAAACAATTAGATGCAGCAATTCAATTTAAAACAGCAAAAATTCATTTCGGATATACAAGCCGATTTTAACTACATTGTAAGTACTCTTATAAAAGTTTTTTCCTCTTTTTATTAACGTAAGTTGTTAATTTACAGCTTAAACGTTTCATAAAAAATAGGTCTTTGACCTTAGTAATATTTTACACATTGATTTTATCGCACACTATGTACTCCTGAAAAATCTTATTCATTGAGTTAAAGATATTTACACGAGAGGTGCTATTCATTTTTTCCATTTCGTCAATGAGTTTTCGAGTGGAGTCTCTTCTTGTTTTATTACTGTGCGGGCATTGTTTTAGCTGTTGGGTGTATACACGTATTTCGGAATAGCGTTTTAGCTCGGCATCTTTTGATAAAATTAGTGGACGAATTGTTTTTAATGTTCCTTTAAACATATCCAAAATTGGCGGAATAGAACTTATAGAGCCGTGATACATCATATTCATCAGCAAGGTTTCTATTGCATCGTCGAGGTGATGACCAAATGCTAATTTATTATATCTTAGGTCGTTAACATGAGTAAAAAGCATTTTCCGACGATTCCAAGCACAAATGAAGCATAGTTGCTTATTTGAATCTTCTTCCAAGTTTATTTCGTCGCGCAGGATAGTTAGCGGAACTTCCAAGTTGGAACAAAACTTTGTTAAGTACTCAATATCAGTAACATATTCAATATTTGTGATGTCAACATGAGCTGCTCTCAGCTCAAAATTTAATTCTGTGTATTTTTTCCGAAATGCCAAATTTTCCAGCAAAATCAATGAGTCTTTTCCGCCTGAAATGGCTATGACAATTTTGTCGCCATTCTCAATTAGTCCAAAACGCCGAATTGCTTTGCCAATTTTTCCGTGTACCGAAGTTAGGAAGCGTTTATTCCTCTTTTTTTCAAGATTTTTATTAACCATCAATCAACTCAATTTCAAACATTTCCGAAATACTTTTTTTGACTTCGTGTTTCACTTTTTCAAAATCCAATTTATAACATAGTTCTTTTTCCATTGATGTTACGCCTTTATCCGTAAAGCCGCATGGGTTTATGTGTCTGTAATACGTTAAATCTGTGTTTACATTTAGTGCAAATCCGTGCATAGTTACCATTCGTCCAGCTTTGACACCGATGGCACAAATTTTTCGTGCTTTAGTAGAATCATCAACATCAAGCCAAACGCCAATTGCACCTTCGAGCCTAGTTCCGTTGATGTCAAATTTTGCAATTGCATGAATAATAGCCTCTTCCAGTTTAAAAATATATGACCTAATAGTCAAATTTAGTTTCTCCAAATCAACAATTGGGTATCCGACAATTTGTCCTGGTCCATGATACGTAATATCGCCACCACGATTGCTTTTAAAAAATGTTGCATCAATTTTACGCAAAAAATCCTCATTTACTAATAAATTATTTTGCACACCACTTTTTCCCAGCGTATAAACATGTGGATGCTCGCAAAAAAGAATTGTGTTCTGGGTAATTCTTTTTGTCGGGTCTAAATTTGGTTTTGCCAATTTTTCATCTACAATTTTTTTAAAAATTGTTTCTTGATAATCCCATGCGTTTTTATACTCAATGGATTTCAAATCTTCAAATTTAACTTGCATATATTTGTATTTCAATTAATTAAGCAAATTGTGTTATTTAAACGGGTTATTTTTTAGTTCCTATTTATTTTTCACACATCTAACAGACATGCCAAAACTTTGGTACGAATTATTTGACAGATTTGCATCTTTTTGACGTTTATTTATCGTTAAGTACCAAGCTTTGTTACCTTTGTGTTGTTCCGATGTCCAAAAATTTGCTTTAAATTCTAGGCGATATTTGCCTTTTCTGTCTCGAATGCCACAAAAAATTGCCGAAAATCTATCTGTGCCAGAAGTTGAAAGCGCAACAAATGCACGCTTTTCATTGCCATAATAATTGACAAGAGACTGAAATTCTCGTTTTGTTGGTAAATGCCAATCATTAGGGCAAACTTGAGTAGCAGTACTCCAATTGTATAAATACCCATATCTATCAACATAGTTGCTATTATCTTTGTAAGACCAACAGCCTGTATTTGTTTTGAATGCTAAATTTTCATTCATCCAAGTGCTACCTCCAATAACAACTGTTTTATATTCTTTTCCATCGCGTGTGTCTGTAAATTGATTGTTTTGTTCTTTGATAATCAACTCTTTATCAAACTTTGCTTTGATGCTGACCATTTGATTTTTGACGATAGAAACCGATTTTTTCCAAATCCGATTGTCGGTGCGTATTTCTATCAGATGCTCACCGACTTTTAGCTTATTAATTTCTATTTGCTTATTTTTGCTGGTGCTTTTTTCGTAGCTACCATCAATATACAAACTTCCTTCGATGTAGTTGACAATGCTTAATGAACCGTAAGCATCATCTGTTATTATCTCTTTTTCAGTTATTTGTGGGTTATTATTTGTGTTATCGGGTTTCTTTGGTAGCACGAAAACAAAATCTCCTTTATCAAGCGATTGATGTCGAATTTTGCCGTATTGCGGATGCTGGGTGTTGTAGCTGTAATTAACAACATTGTCTTGCAAAAATTTTCCTAACTCCGTGCCAGTCAAGTATCCATCTGTATTTGCATCGGCATCTTGGGTCGTTAGTGCCCGAACAAATTGCGCCCGAAAAATGCTCTCATCGGGTACGGATTCGTTCTCAGAACCACTTGTAATAAACTGTCTTACAGGTTCTTTTGTTTTATAGTCAATCACAGCCGGAATAGCATCGCGCATTGCAAATAGGGAGCCGGCAAAACAGGCATCAAATAGGAAAAGCGCATGCTTGCTTTGTATGCGTTTTGCATAAATCTCCATCTGCGCCATTTCCAGAGCTTTAGCCTGAAAACCAGCTTGGTCTTTATGTGGATTTGGAGCATTTGTGGGGACAAAATAGCCTAATTTATCGCCGTAAGTTGTCGTTACAGTAAATCCGTGACCTGCAAAATAAATCAGCAATCTATTGTTCTTTTCTTGACCGTAATTTGCTATAAATGAGGTGATTTCATTATCTGTTTGTGCTTTAGTCAAGTTCTCTTTTGCGATAACATTAAAACCACTTATCTCCAAGGCTTTTCGTATTTCAACTATATCCCGTTTTACTCCCGGCAAATTATTCCAGCCGTTAGTATATTGACTTATCCCTATCAAGAGTGCATGACTTTGGTCGTAGAGTTTTTCTTGTTGGTTGGCAATATTTACATTTATAGGCACAAAACCACGCTGTTGCGCTTGTGTCAAAAGCGAAAATAGTAACATCAGAATTAAATATCCATATTTTTTCATAACTCCATTTTACTTAGATAATATTATTGTTGCCTATTGTTTTATTAGACCAGCGATGGGGCTTTATGGACGGACATAATTTCAGTCGGTTTTTATTAGATTTGCCTTTCTCATTTCGTCTTTCAATGCGGGATGGTTTGGTTTTCTGTGATATAGAGTTTTCAAGTAAGTTTTAAATTCAACTTGTATTGCTTCTACTTTCGTTAATTCTTTCAACCACTTCGCCATTTTTTTGTATGTTTTACGACCTTTGTCCGATGAGTTTATCGCTTTTTCGCACTTGCCTAATACCATAGCAAAACATTTTTTCGGAAATTTGTTTACTATTGGCTTGATGAAATTATGCAAATTGTCATCATTGTTAATTTCTCTTTCTGCCAATTTCAGAATGTCATCGAAACGTTCCTCAATTTCCAGAATGCCAACATAAAACACTTTGTTATAGCTATTTCCGATTTGATTTACATAGTTTTCTTTCTCTGATTGCGAGTAATAATTTCGTAGAATTTTGTAATATTTCAGACTTGTTTTTTTTGTTGTGTAGTTTTTTAAAGCTTTAATATAAAGCGTTTTATCGGATTCGATATTTAGATTGCTGACTAAATAAAAATCAAAACTATCTGCCCAAGCCTTAAAAGCCTTTTTTGCTATTCTGTTAAAGTTGGTTTCATCGTTTTGTTTTAGATATTTATCTAATAGTTTTTGTGCTATAAGTTGCTGAGAACCAGCAAATTCTTCTGCTGTTGCAAGCCAAAGTTTTTCATTTGAAGTTTGCTCTGCAATTTCCAATAAAATAAACGACAAACCAACACATACTAGCTCATTGTCGTTAATGGATTTTAGAAAATGTTCGCCAATTTCTTTGTTTATTATGAGTGAAATAAAAAGTTTTTCAAATATTTTTAGGTCATATTTGATAGAAGAGTTTTCTTTTTCCTTCTCTTTAACAGGCTGGTTTTCATAATATAAGAATCTATCAATTATCAAATCAATAGTTTTTTTTATGTTCTCTTCCGATTTTACCGATTTTTTTATTTCTGTAACTAATGGTGTCATTGTTTCCTCGAACAATGATTTTAATTCGTAGTTGTAATCATCAAAAATCTCATATTCAGAATATTCTGGTTCGGGAAGATTTTGAGAACCTTCATACATTCCAAGAATTATTCTAATAGAATCAACTAAATTACCTTTTTTTATGTACTCGGTTGCACTGGCTTGGTATGGTTGAAATACTTTTTTAATAAGCTCACAGGCAGCATCATAGCCGTAGTAATCTTCGTAATAATTATAACCTCTGTTATATTCATCAAAATCATTCAAATCGTCGAAATCCAAGATAGTTAATTCGTCGAATATATCTGTTTTTATGGTTTCGATGTTTTCTCCAAAAATTTCGTCGATTTTTTTTGGTGTATCCGTTTCGTTATTGTCATTTTTTACGAAAGCAGAAAATTGACCCCGTAAATCGGAATCGCGTTTTAAGAGTTGTTCCAGAAATTTGTTTTTGAAAGAATTTTTTATCTTTCCGAATAGTTCCTTAAATTCTTTATCATCTGAAATTCTGTTAGTTACTTGCGCTTTTTCGATGTAGTAAATGTTATTATTGTCCAATATTGCTAACGCAAAAGCAACCTGATGTTTGCAAATTCCGCCCCAGTCGTAAGGACACGAACAAGAAAAATCCATTACATTGTCTTCAATATCCAAACTCACCTTATATAAATGTGAGCCCAAAACTTCACTTTCAAACAAATTGCCAGTTCGGGATATTTTTCCAACAAGACCGTTAGAATAATATTGCTCGCCTCTTTCAAAACTTCTATCAGTGGCTAAAATACTTATATCATCTTCCGTAAATGGTAACTTTTCGCTCATAATAAATACTGAGTTTTTTTGATTGTTTTTCTATTTTGGCAACCCTTTTTATAACCGTATATTTTATTTTATCTTAAAAGAAAGTAGCTCTCATAGCTTATAAACCTTATTCACTGGCTATGAAAATATGCCAACAAAACTATACAAAAAAGATTAGATATGCGAATAAAGAATAACGGCTCTTTTTATCCGAACAGTAACGACAAATTGCATTGTGTCCGATGATAACAAAAAACGCCACCGATAAAGGTAGCGTTTTTGTGTTGGAGTGGAGAATAACCTCCTTTTATTTGGGGGATTGCTTTAAATTTTAACAAATTAATACCGATTTTGTTATTTTAACCACCTAAAAAGAGTCACGCTATGGTGAGGTTTTGCGTTAAAAAATATTTGTTGTCTAAGACCTATTTTTTATGAAACGTTTAAGCTGTGTATTAACAACTTAGGTTAATAAAAAGCGTAAGAACTTTTGTAAGAGTACTTAGCATGGCAATTGCGATAACGGCAAGTGCAACTCCTACCCAGTTTAATTTCGATAGTTTTTCGGAAAACGCCAAAACGCCAATTAACACCGAAAGCCCGACAACGCCAGTGTTATTGAGCCCAAAAACAACAGAACTGTCCAATTTGCTGTGCGAGAGTGCGAGAATGAAAAAATAGACCGACCCAAAATTGGCACAACCTAAAATCAATCCGGCAAAAATGCTACGTAACGATAAATAGCCGCCGAAATTTTTGCTCACAACAAAATTGTAGCCTACACCAATTATTGCCGCAACACCAAAAAGAACAGACGAAAACATGGGAAGTTTCTCATCGCTAATGTACTCTTGCTGAGAGTATTTCATCAAAATATCGACAAGTCCAGTGCCTACAAATAGAATGATTGGCAAAATAATAAACCGCCTATCAATTTTCTTTTCGCTATTCCGAAAGACTATTAAAAACACCGATACAAGTGCGAGTATTATACCTGCGTATTTAACAAAAGATGTCTCTTCTTTATACCATAAAACCGAAAATATTATGGGTATTACCATAGACATTTTTGCGGATATAGATGCAGTTCCGATGCCAACTTTTTGCGATGTAAATGCAATTAGATGAAACAAAAGAACAAAGAAAGACCCAATTACTAAGGCGATATATACCCATGGTTCTCCAAAAGAAAATGTCCAATTAGATGTGGATTTGTTTAGTAATAATCCTAAAATGCAAGCTGTAATATAATTGAAAACTATTGTATTATTGGTGTTAATCTTCAGATTTCCAATTAGTTTGAAGACAACAACAATTATCGTCGAGCAAATAATATTTAATAAAAGAAAAATCATTTCGAGAGAATTTATTTAGAACAAAGATTAACCTATACCATTATTTGCTGTTTGTTGTTGATTTATAATAGTCCCTACATAATAGTGTTGGTATGATTCAGTATTAGTCTCGGCGTTGATATTTTAACTACTTATTAATAAGATATTTAAAAATATATAATTTTGCAAAGACATCAACACCGAGACTTTATGGACAGATACTAATTAGTGTTGCTTACGCAGTTCTGTAAAACTCGAACTAAAGTCTAAGACCTATTTTTATGAAACGTTTAAGCTGTGTATTAACAACTTAGGTTAATAAAAAAGCGTAAGAACTTTTGTAAGAGTACTTAGCAGCAAATTACAGACATGCAAATAAGTAAAAACTTTTGTATGAGTGCTTACTACTGCGAAGAAAGTGTAGTGATAAAAAATGTGTGGTTAAAAAAACCTCTCAATTTGAGTATCGCTACACAAATTGAGAGGTTTTTGCGTGTAATAAAAACGTTACTCATCAAGTTGCTTCATTGCCTCGTCTGCGGCATCAAGCATTGGTTTGATTGACAGTTCGTTACCAACCGCTTCGCGCATCCACTGTTGTGGCACAATGCGTCCTTGCTTAAACATTCGTTCTGTTTCGGTGGCAAAATTCTTTCCTTCAACATACTGACCTATCTGAAACTCAATCAATTGACCAATTGGATATGCCGGTAAATAAAGCGGATAAATCACCATGTGCGAATATATTGCCAAAATAGGTTCGTCTTTAGATTCAAAAACATCGGCAAAATACTTATTCCAAACTTCTTTTGAGATTTTGTCGATTGCACCCTTCAGTTGTGCTGGCGTAGCATCTTGATTATCATACATCCACTGCCAAACTTTCATATCGACTAACGACACGCCCATTATCTCGTATGCAGCCCAAAGTTGGTCAAGAATTTTCAGCTCTTTTTTATTTGGCGTTTCGTCTTTCATTCCAAGTAGCTCTAAATCACGCTTTTGAAATAAAAACGCAAGAGCTTCCGTAAAGCCGGTATTCGGTACGCCGTTCATCGTATAATAATCTACATCATACAAAGAAATTGTCTGCTCAACATTGTGTCCAAACTCGTGAACTGCAATATTATAGCCCTTGTAATTCATACCATTTTTTCCGACCCTAGTTCGCAATCGTGCTTTGTCGCCACGCATTGATGCGCCTGCTGCATGACCAGCACCACGTGAGGCATCGACACGGATTTTTGATGCAATATACTCAGCCTTTTCGTCGGTAAATTGCAGTTTTCGTAAGATATTTGCCAAATCATTTTCAAGAGCCATTGCAGTTGGGTATTTTTCGCGCGTTTGCTTGTTTAAATCATCTTCGTTTATGCTACTGCGCGCTTTGAATCCATCGTACCAAATATCAAAAGGACGGAGTTTTCTGCATAGGCGTTTACTGATGATTTTTCCAACTTTTCGTATCTGTGGCGACGAAACCAGCTCTGTAAACAACTGCTCAATTTGTTCCATCGGAATTTCTAGTTCTTCGTCAAATTTTCTATCTAAGTATGTGGGAACTTGAGGGTTATAAGCATCAATCTTGCGTATCGCACGAAAAACATTAAGCATGTGTTGGTATCGCGTGTTAGGCTCTGGAGTTGCTGCAATTTCTTTGCCGTTTTCATAAACTTTGTTGCTATTAGGATTCCATTCGAGCTTATCGCTGTTAATTACAGATTCTGGAATCGACTGATTTATAATGTTTTGCATTACAGAATAAACCATTTCTTGCTTAACCAAACCGTTGTCAACGGCATAGTTCGATTTGATTTCATCTCGCAAACCCCAGTGCGTAATTAGCTTCATTTTCTCGGGAAAAAGTTTTTCGCCATTTTCGGTTAATAATTTACCCATATATATATTATATTCCGAAATATATGCGTCTGCATCGGTAGAAATTTTGCTGTATTCTTGAAGTACCTCCGCCGAAATCCGCGATGTAAACATATCTCCCATACGTGCAAATGCCCACTCCTTGCGCGACCAATTTTCGCCTTTTTTCATCTTCTCTTCAAGGTCAAAAAACCGAAAATTCAAAGCCACAAGGAAAGCAATTTTATTCGCGAAAAAATCTTGCGTTATATGCGCACTTGCGTTGTATGCACCAAAAAGCATATCAATATCAGTAACTTCGCCTTTATCAAGTTCTAACGGTACTCGCAAATCTAGCTGCATTTTATTGAACATTCCGTACATGATTTCAAAATTCGCAGATAATTTATCGAAGGCTATATCTAACTTTTCGCCTTGTGGAATAAATTTTTCGGTACAAAATGTCTTGAACTCTTCTACCGTTCCGTCCGATTTTTGCCACAAAGCCGCCACACGAGCTACACCTTTTTCGATGCGCTCTTTTTCTGTTGCTTCGTGTTTTTTAGTAAGTAAAACCACGGTTGCAGAAATATCTGCCGCACTAATTAAATTTGCAATTGGAGTGGCAGTCGGTTTTTCGGTTTTATCGACCGTCTTTTTTTTGTTATCGCCTGAATTGCAATTGCATAACAACAAAGTGATAACCATAAATCCTAGAATACGTTTCATAAAACGTGACTAATTTAGATGTGAAATAAAAATTAAAAATTAAGAATAGGTTTATTGCCTGATAATATTCATGGTTAGGGTTTGCAATTTTGCATTATTTTTATTCGAGCTTTCACATATCCAAAATGAAGAGCTTTGCCCAAATCGTAGCAAGCCTTCTCATTATCACCTATTTGGAAATGAATATTAGCACGTTTATAGTATGTTTTTCCATTATTGGGAACAAGGTCAAGCGCCATCGAATAATCATGAATCGCCATTTTATACGTCTTGGTTTTTACATAAGCATCTGCACGCGCCAAAAACAAAGATTCCGTAGGTTCTGTTTCTTTCAACACTGCGTTAAAACACCTGATAGCTTTAAAGTTATTGTTGTTTTTTGCATAAATTTTTCCTTTCATAAGTTCTGCCGCAATACTTTTTGGCGCTGCGTCTGTAAAAACCTGCAAATCATTTAACGCAATGTCATGTAAATTAAGCCTTTCTGCAACTTTGCTGCGCTCAAAATATAGGTTTGCCTTATAAGGTTGCTTTATTATTAATTCCGAAAACACTGCAAAAGCCTTGCTATCATCGCCTTCTAAAGCGCAGGCACGAGCATATTCAATACGATATTCGTTGTTATTTTTATTTAATGATAAAGCTTTTTCAAAGTTTTTTTTCGCTTCGTGATAATCTTTTGTTGCGATTAAGACCTTGCCTTTCAGGTAGTAAGCACGATGAATTCTATCGTTGCGAGCAATAAGATTATCCAATATCAAAATAGCCTTTTCTTTATTATTCAAGCTCATTTCAAAATAAGCCTCTGCCATTTCGCTTTCGTATCGTTTTGATAAGTCGCTGCGAATGAATGCCTGCCATTCTGGAGTTTTGTCGATGTTGGCAAATTCTATTAAGTAGCGGATATTTTTTTCGGGCTTTCGATACTTCGATTTAATATGCTCCGTAATTATTTCTACTGCTTTTTGCGCATTCCCCAGTTTTGCGTATGCCCTTGCCAGCATCAGGCTTGCTTGTTTGGGACACAATGAGTTAGCCATAGAAAAATCTGTTATTGCCTGCTGTGTTTTCCCAGATAATAGAAAGCATTTGCCTCGCAAAACCAATAACTCGGCGTTTGTTTTCAAATTTGGAACAGCCGCAAAATGCCGAATTGCTTCGCTATATTCCTCGGATTCGCACAAAAAAACAGCTCGCAAAGCCGCTTTGTCTTGGGAGAACAAATTTTGTCCTGCAAGAATAATTATTAGTAATATTGATATTGTTCGCATTGGTTTCTATTATTATGTTGTGAAACTTTGTTTTTGATGGACACTTTTCCCGAAAATTATTGTAAATAAATAAATCCAATAAATTTTGTAACATGAACATTAAGTAATGGAAAATTAATAATTAATAATTTTACTTACGCCTGATTTAGTTTTAG
>JAOZMU010000475.1 GCA_029934165.1 Bacteroidales bacterium | reverse complement strand
GGTTGAACAAAAAATAGGGTTTCCAAAATCGGTAAAAAGTGTAAAGTTTATTTTTTGTTATATGAAACATGCCAAAAATTTTGTAATTTTGTAAAATTTGATATTAACAAAACTTTAATTCATGAAACGTTTAAGATTAAATTTGGTATTAGCATTTTTGCTATTTGCATTTACGGTAAATGCACAAGACATTATTCTTACTGAAGGTTTTAATACCGGAAGTATTCCTACTGGCTGGACAGAATCGTGGGAAACAGGAACTTACGAAGCTCACTGGGGAGCAGGGCACATTGGCGGGACAAATGATTTTCCGGCATATCCAAATAGTGGGAATTATAATTTGCAAGCAAATAAAAGCACGTCTGCAACAACTTCTACTTGCCGGATTACAACGCCAAGTATGGATTTATCAAGCTACCAACATGTTGCTTTTGAGTTTTATGCGGTTTCCGGTCAAAGCGCTATTTTTATGGACGACTTTGATGTTTACTATAAAACTTCGGCAAGCGGAATTTGGCAACCACTTCTACAGGAATGGTTTGCAGCACCAAGCTGGTCGAAATTTACATTCCAAATCCCTGATGATGCCCTTACCAATGATTTCTACATTTCATGGGTAGCAAACGTTACAATGGCATGGATAACGCTTGATGACGTAAAAGTTTACGAATATTTTGAAGCACCAACAAATCTTGTTGCTGTTTCTAACACTAACAATGTTGATTTAAGTTGGACAGAAGTTTCGATGTCTGGTTTCTCTAACTACAAAATTTACAGAAACGGAACAGAACTTGCAACAACAAGCAGCTCAACCTACACCGATAACTCTGTAACTCAAAACACTGCGTACGATTATTATGTTACTGCAATTTATGGCACAAACGAATCCGAAAAAACAAACCTTGCACCAGCAGCTCCCGATGGTATGCTTGTGCCCTACTCGCAAGATTTTGAGAATGAGGGAAATATCCCCACTGCGTGGTCAAATACTTGGAAAACTCCTTACGCAAATAACAGTGCCGAAACTTTTGATTTTCCGTTTTATTTTAACGGTGGAGGACTAGGTGATGAAGGCGGTGCCCCCGAGCCAAGTTCCGCATACGAAGGCAGCTACTGCGCAACAGTTAAACTGCAAGAAACAATGATTAGTCTTGAAACAATGCTAATTTCTCCAATGTTTAATCTTAGCGAAACGGCTTCTTCTCTTACTTTTCAATTATATAATGGAGATAAAGGTTCTTTTGTGGACAAATTAAAAATATTCTACAAAAACACTCTCAACGGAGATTGGAGAGAATTAGCCCATATTACTGAAGTCTATAATAGTTGGACACTGTTGTCTTATGCTTTGCCAAATCCTTCGGCTACTTATTGGGTTGGTTTTGAGGCAAAAACAAAAAGCGGATACGGAGTAACTATCGACAATGTGGAAATACGCGAAAACCTCGCCGGAACTGTTGTTGACGGAGCAAATATTTGTGGTGTTAGTTCCACGCCACTACTAACGCTACAAGGCTTTACAGGCACAGTTATCAAATGGCAAAAAAGACTGGACGCAGGTTTATGGACAGATATTACGAACACAAACGACACCTATCAAGAAACCGTATCATCGCAAGGAACATGGGATTATAGAGCAGTTGTCGAAAACAATGGTTCTACTTTTTATTCTGGATATACAACTGTTTTCACAGTCGAACCGTCTGCAGGCGGAGAAGTTGCAAATACAATGGCTTGTTTAGAAACTGGAAATGGCGTAACATTAGATTTTTCATATAATCAAGAGCCAGTAGGCGGAGTTCTTGTTTGGCAAATTGCTGACGAAGGACAAAGCAATTGGTCTGATATTGAAGGTTCTACCGGTTATCCTTACCAATATTATCCAGACTTTTTTGGAACTTATGACGTTAGAGCAAAAGTTCAGAGCGGAACTGTTTGCGATATAGTTTATTCGGAAACAGGAAAGCTCGAACTTGCAAATAACGATGCCGAACTTACCGGACCCTCTCTGGTTTGCGCTGGTAGTACGGCAGATATAGAAATATTTCCGATAAGCGCACCTATTTTTTACATTTACGAATGGGAAAAATCGACCGCACCATTTACAACTTGGCTTGATTTAAACAACACCGGAAATGCAACTCTAACAACCGAAGCAATAACAGAAGAAACTCATTACAGAGTTCGTTGTCGTTCTTTCCCTTGTGAAATAAGATACATAGAACTAACGATAGAAGGCAGTTCCAATATTTCTGGCGGAAATATCATCGGAACGGCAGCACTTTGCACAGGCTCAACCACCGATTTAACTCTTATCGACAATGCAGGAGATATTCAGGAATGGCAATATTTAGAAGCTCCATATTCTGGCGACTGGACAACAATAGCCAATACAGAAGCAAATTACACAACAAATGCACTTACAATTTCTACTAAATTCAGGACAATTGTTACTCAAGAAACTTGCGACCCTGCATATTCCGAAGAACTCGAAGTTGTTGTTTCTGAAAACACTGTTGCTGGGCAGCTAACAGCCGTTAATACAGAAATTTGTTTAAATTCCCTAACAGGAGATATTACCTTATCAGACAATATTGGCAATGTAAACAAATGGCAAAAAAGACTAAATTCTGGTAACTGGATAAATATTTTTTCAACAGAAATTATTTATTCAGAAATGCCAACAGAAATAGGCGTTTGGGATTACAGAGCAGAAATTCAAAATGGAGGTTGCGATGCAATTTTCACCACAGAAGTTACTATTACTGTGAACGATGGAGGTGTAGCAACAGGAACACTTGCCGGAGGAACTCCCGAAATTTGTTTGGACAATGAAACAGGAACAATGACAATATCAGGATATGATGGAACGGTATCTAAATGGCAAAAAAATCTTAATGCCGGCGATTGGCAAAATATCGCAAATGAAAACGACACGCATTCGGAAATTCCCGATTTTTATGGAAATTGGAATTATAGAGTCGAAATAAATAATAATGAGTGTGGAATGATTTATTCCAACGAAATACAAATAACGGTTAATGCCAACGCTATTGCTGCTTTCGATTATGTTGTAGATGAGCAACAAACAACGTTTACCAACAACTCTACTTTTGCCGATTCATATACTTGGGATTTTGGCGATGGAAATTCATCTACCGAAGAAAATCCTGTCTATTCCTACACAAACGCCGGAAACTACACCGTTGAATTAACCGCAACAAACAACAATTGTGGAGATGATATTCACACAGAAAATTTCGATATTGCGGTCGGTATCAATGAAATAGAAACAGAAATATCAATTTTTCCAAACCCAACAAATGGAATTTTTGTTATAAAAAACAAACATGGTTTCATTAATTTTGCTAAGTTTCAAGTAATAAGTATAACCGGAAAAATTGTTTATACCTCAAAACTTCAAAACTTTACAGATTTAGAAATTGATTTAACAAATCAACCTCAAGGAATTTATATTATCAAAATTCAAACCGAAAACGGAACTTATACCGAAAAATTGATAATTCAATAATTAAGTACTCTTACAAAAGTTCTTACGCTTTTTATTAACCTAAGTTGTTAA
>JAOZMU010000474.1 GCA_029934165.1 Bacteroidales bacterium | reverse complement strand
TGTATGACATTTTTAAATTAAAAAAATAGATTGTGCTGATATTCAGTATTTTACTTTATTTTTACAAATCTCATAACGCGCTGATTTATAGCAACTTGTAAATTGCGATTTAGAAATGTCATACACATTGTTTATTAAATTCATTTTACTACAGAAAACACTTGGTAAAAAATTCACTTAGAACGAAGATTAAATTAACCTATACCATTATTTGCTGTTTGTTGTTGATTTTCAATCAAATAGTAAATCGTTGTCTCAATATTAAAAAGTGCATGGCACTTAGAACACTAATCATTAAATACTGAGGTTAAATTATGAAAAATTCAATTATTGTTACTGCGGTATTTTTGCTGCTTTTTTGGAGTTGTAGTTCTCCAGAAGAAAACAAAAAAAATGACAATGCAGATAGCTTGAAAACCGAGACGCAAAACACCGAAACTCAAGCTGTTGAACTTTCGGTCTCTGATTTTAAGGTTGAAATGGCTGCGGGATTAAAACTGGACGGCGAAATTGTACACGGAGAAACTTGGACTGACAATCGTGGCGAAAATATGCTGGTTTTTACCGAGAAGCAAACTTACGATGACGAAGTAGAAGGACCAGCATTTTCTGAATACGCGCTGCACGTGTATCACTACATCAAGAATGTCGGAAAATACGAATTACAAGGCGAAGAAAAAGATGCTCAAGGCGATTGTGGATTCGAAAACCGAGCGCGTTTCATGGAAGAGGCTGTAACTATCACAGACTTAGACAAAAACGGACATGCAGAGATGACTTTCGTTTACCGATTGGGTTGCTCCAGCGAAGCCTCGCCCGATGATTTGCGACTTATAATGTATGAAAACGACAAAAAATTCACCATTAGCGGTAATACAAATGTACGCATAAATGCCAACTTGGAACTAGGCGGTGAAATGAAAACATCGGCAGATTTTGACAATGCGCCAAAAGAATTTAAGACATACGCAGAAAAAATAATGACGGAGCAACAAAACCATAACTTATGGTGGAATCCGCGCTTGTTTGTTATGCAACGTTTTCTGAAAGAACATCTTAACAGAACTCTCATTGGCACAGAACCATTCTGGGATATTAAAATTCATGACGGATATTTAATTTATACATCTAACATTGGCGAGCCAAAAATTCGGTACAACATCGCCGAATTAATCGAACACGAAAATGAATATAGATTAGATGCAATCCCTGAAGATAACGACCGCAGGCTATCTCTTTACTTGACAATTGAAAAGAAAGAATGCAACGATGGAATGTCGGATAAAAAATTTCCGTACAGCGTAAAACTATCGCAACAAGGTAACGAGCGACACGGTTGCGGAAAACAAAAATAAACACAAAATTATTAAGCAAATAGTGCTTTTTTATTGAAAAGCGTATTGAATTGACATTCAAGCTAATAACGACTACAATATGTGATTTACTGTCGGTGTGGCTCAAAACCATACCGACAGTTTAGTTACTACGATGATTGATTGGCGTAATAGACTATCGCTGCGATGATTGCAACAACTATTAATATTGTAAAAGTAATTTTCACCCAACTCCACGGACGCTCGCCTTTGACCTCGCCGGTATCTCCATTTATCATGAAACGGAATGTTTTTTTGTTAAATTTATACGCCGAAATCCATATTGGTAATAAAATATGCTTAAATGTTACATCGTTATAAGACGTATCGGTTGAACTGATTCGCTGGTGGTCGCCACCAATATCTCGGCGGATAGAATTACGTATTGTTACATCCATTTTTACTTTTGCGGTATCAAACCCGTCTTTCAAATCCACCTGATAACGTTCTGCTTTGAACCCACTTAAAAACTTGACATCAAACGGAACAAGTTGGTTCAAACTCCACGGTTCTAACGCATCTACGTATTTTATTGGCAACGATTTACTTGCAACAACCAATATGTCATCAAAAATATCTTGTACGCGACCATAAACCGAACTCCAACGTGTTTTGGTGCGGGTTTGTGTTTCTCCATCAGAGTCGGTGTAAGATTCTTCGTAGTCAATGCCACGCTCGCCACGGTAATTTGTTTCGGTATCGCTGTCGTAAGTCCAATACGGAATATAAACACCACTCAGCCTGCCGGCACGTGCGTATTTTTTCAGTGCGTTAGGTGCAAACCATAAACTTTTAAGCCATTTTTCGAAAAGCTCCTTTCCAGCATTTTTTTCAACCTTAAACGGCAAAAGTGCTTTAGGTACAATAACGGATGATGTCGCACATGTTTTCACAGCTAACGGACTGCCACAAAAATCGCATTGCTCGGAAACTATTTTCGGGTCGAAAGTTGTTGTTGCTCCGCAAGAATCGCAACGAATTGTAGAAACTTCGAGCTTAGGAGCTAAATTAACTTGATTGCGTATAAATTTCTCATAATCAATCTCTTCGTTGGCTTCCCTACGCTTTTCTTCATCAACTTCAATTTCATTAAGTGTCCCGCAAAACTCACAATTCAAACTATGCGTTCCGGGCTTAAAAGTCAGTTTTGCAGAGCAATTTTTACACGTTATTTCGTTTTGGTCGGCTTTTTCGGTTAAATTATTATCGTCCATATCTTTATAGTTTTTTGAAAATTTTTGAGGTTGATGACTACTAATTTTTCAGAAAATTGAATTTTGTTCAATAAAAAACACCAAAAATCACAAACAGCACAATGGTATAGGCATTAATCATTTTATTCTGCTGATTATAACGGTTTTTGTTGAAATTACAGTTTATTGATTTTCAGTTTATTATATCGTAAATATTTTATTCAAAATTAGAAAAAATCGGTGCTATCCGTGTTCCCATCATCGCATAAATTTGAATACTGATTAGACTGGTTTTCACGGATTTACATTTTTTCAACAAAATCCGTTATATAAGGATTTAATCAATTTTATACTCTTGTTTTATAAAAATTGTTAGTGTCTTTATGAAAATGAAAAATACGGATTAATAATTGTACTTTTAACGATATTTTGGTTATTATGTTTGTAACCGCTTGATTTCATTTATTTTGCACTGTTTAAACAATAATAATTTCTGAAAAATATTTTACAAGATATTGATAATCAAGATAAAACGAAACCAAAAACTTCAGTTATTCAGTCTATTTTATTTTACTTGTAATCTTATTTACCTGTCAAAATTAATATTTTTTTTATACGTAAGCAACAATTAAAAAGCAAATCTTTTTTTTTGTGCAATTATTTTGTTCATTATCAAACTTTTAAAAGTGAAGATAATGGATAAAAGAACAAGTCAAAAACCTAAGTTATTATTTAATCATTAGAACGAAGATTAAATTAACCTATACCATTATTTGCTGTTTGGTGCTGATTTTCAGTTAAATAGTAAATCATTGTTTCAATATTAAAAAGTGCAGGGCATTTAGAGAGTATATAAGTACTCTTACAAAAGTTTTTTTTCGCTTTTTATTAACGTAAATTGCTAATTTACAGCTTAAACGTTTCATAAAAAATAGGGCTTAGACCTTAAAAAATTTTTTGTAATGGAGTTATTAAAAAAATAGTGGCATGTTTCATAAGTAGTTTACAGTCAAAAAGTTCTTCTTGCGTACAAAAT
>JAOZMU010000040.1 GCA_029934165.1 Bacteroidales bacterium | reverse complement strand
AAATTTTTAGGCGAAAATGAAGTTTGGAAAAATAAAGTTGTTAAGGAATAGCTGTATTATTAGATATTCATTCTTAAAAACTTCCATAAGTTATTTTTTTTATTTGTACTTAAAAACAGTGAATTTTCCACGTTTTTGTTAATCCATTTTTCCCGCAACGACACAAACTTTTTTGTGTTTTTTCACATCGCCGTTGGTGTTAAACATCTCAATATAAAGAACATAAATACCAATTCTAGCTTTAGAGCCATCATCGCAAATGCCGTCCCAAACAACATCGTCGTCGCGACCAAGAAGTTGGTTGTTTGCCAAACGACGAATGCGCCTGCCGTTGGCATCGTAAATCTCTACATTGGCAACATATCCTGTTGTCTCGAAATTATATTTTATTGTCATAATATCCTCATAACCATCATTATCTGGCGAAAAGACTTCTGGCTCAATTTCAATTTCGTTCAACACAGCTTCTTCATCGCGATATTGCGAGTTTTGAGATGTAGGAGTCCCAAAACCAGCTGTTTGTGCTGCCGAGTGCCAGCTCGAAAATGTCAAAGATGGCATTTCTGGATTTAGCTTTTCGAGCGAAACACCTTTGCCATTATCCGTTAGTAATGCAAATTGCATACTCTCGTTATATGCCATCTCATCAATAACACGTAACGAATTATCAATCAGCACAATACGCGCCGATGTGTTCGACAGCGAAAGAATATCGGCTTTGGCAACAAAGGCTTCTTCGTTTTCGCAAAAATACTGATTTTTAACTATTTCTGGCTCGTCCGTAAGAACAGCATATTCGCCAGCAAACAGCAGGTAAGACTCTGTTGTGATGTCTTTTATGCTCTCAATTTCCATTGTTGCGTCATTTCTTACGCCAATTTTCAACGCTGCAATGTCGATGGTTTTCTGCGAATTGTTATAAACCTCAATAAATTCTGCACCGCCAACCAAAGGGTCAAAAAGTATCTCGTTGAACACCAAATCTAAACTATCTGGTGTTTGTGGAATTGCAAAGCGCATCGAAGTTGTTTGTATCTCATTACCAATACAATCGGTAATTATTCCATTTATTTGAATCGTATAAATTGTGCTTTCTTCAAACTCGGTAGCATAAAACAAATGAATTTTGTCGAACAAAGGACTTTCGAATTTGAATGACGTTGGCAGCTCGAAAACATCAATTTCAAAAGTCGATAAGTCAATATTTACGGTAGTGTCCAAGCATTCGTCAAAATGCAAAATCAGATGATTTGCTTCCACAACTTCGACCTTTTTCAGTAGTGGCGAAATTTCGTCCAAGTTACTGGCAATCACAGAGTTTTGCTGGTTTGGTGTGCCTCCAGCAACCGAGGTCGATGCTGTCCAATTGTCAATTCCACCGCAAGGATTTTCGAGGTCGATACGTTCTAACGACCAACCGCCTTCTGCCTTGTAACTATCTTTGTACCAATCTTCCGAAAATTCTAATGCAGAAACAACAATTCCGAATTGGTCTGTCAACCAAAGCTCTTGCCCTGAGTTACTTACGGCTAAAGACGACACAGCAGCAACTGTGCCAAAGTCTGAAAAATAATCGGCAAATTCTTCCTTACAAACTATGATATAACCATTTGCAGCAATCTCCACATCGGGCAAAACACGCGCCGTTGTTCCGGTGTATAAAACCCAGTCTTTCAACAAAATAGGCATAGATGTTCTGTTGTATAATTCTACATATTCTGCCTCCGGCAATTCTACTGGTGGCGTTGGGTCTGCCATTATCTCACTGATAATCACATCGTAAGGACTTGCAGTATAAAAATTAAACGGATACGATTCTACAAGCAATGGAGCACCATTTAAGTCGAAAATGTTTGATGCCGAAAGATGATACGAAACATCGTTTGCAAACGAAGCCGCAAAAAACAATTCTATGGTAGTTTCGTCCACTCCAATTACCGTAGCCGGGTTGGTTATACCATTGTCAACAAGGTAATTAGAAGTTTCTAATGCACTCGCAGATTCATAAGGGCGATTGTATTTTATTTCTAGCGAATTTTGTGTAATAGCATGAACAGAAATTATCGTAAAATATTCGTAAGTAAACGATGTCGATTCGGCTGTAATCATTTCATTTCCAGAATTATCGGCAACATTTGCAACAACTATTGTATTTTCTTGCAAGTTAACAAAATCGCTTGCAAAAGTCAGCACAACCTCCGAAGGCGATAACCAAGAATGGTTTGCTTCAATTGGCGTAATACTTTGATTTAGAGAATAATTACCTAGCGTGCAAGCACTCAACGAGTCGATAGCCTCAGAGAATAATATTTTCGCGCTATTGCTGCCCGTTGCCTCGGACGAAACCACATTTGGTGGAACAATATCTGCAATTTCGGCTGCCACAGAAATATCATCGACCCACAGTTTCCTGTCCTGCGATGACGAATAACTATAATAAAAGCCAAAATTACCCTCAATTGAAAGTTCGGTGTCGTTTGCTGTCCCGATTTGAACAAGGCTCTCAAAACCGCCATTTGCATCAATAGAAATTATCCAAGTTCCATCTGGTTTTCGGCGGACAACAACACCTGCCGCTACATCTGTTCCAACACTTTCTTGCCAATCGAACTCAGTGTTGCAAACCTCTGTCAAAGTGCCACTTACAAGTTTCCATAAAATCAAAATATCGTCCGAGCCATCAAAATTTATGCCCAAAATATATCCGCCCGTATTTCCTTCGGGGGTCATTTCTGTTGCATCGCCGGACGAGGTCAGAAAAGCTGCCCAATTATTGGACGCAGAAGGATTATAACCATGCCGCACCTGAAACTTCCACTCAATCGTGTCTGTATTTTGATTTAACGTACCAAGCGGAATAGAAATTTGGTCTGTTCCTGCGTCCGCATTGTCGCGAATGTGATGCAACGAAAAGCCACCATTTATTGGGCTATCGGCAGATGCAGCCCACGCCTGAGCGGTGCTTTCTGTCCAAGATGTAATTTCACCAGACTCGAAATTGTCGGCAATTTGCGCCGATAAATTTGTACCCATAAGAAAACAGAGTACCGATAAAAGTGTTTTTATTGTCTTATTCATTTTCAATCAATTAAGCACATAGTGCAGTTTATTTTCCGAGAATTGCGAGCGAAATAATTAAGCACTTTATGCCTAATTATTTATTTTAATTATTGTCGGTGTGGCTTAAAGCCATGCCGACAATTTAAGGTCTAAGACCTGCTTTTTATGAAACGTTTTAGCTGTGAATTAAGTATTTCCACATTTTGCAAAACATTATATCTTGATACACAATCTGTTATACATCTTGTGTAAGCAACATTAAATAGGTCAAAGACCTTAGCAACTTACGTTAATAAAAAGCGGAAGAGCTTTTGTAAGAGTACATATTCAACCAAAAGTATATAAAAAATAAAAACTGACACCAAAGAATACTATAATAATTTGGCTAAAATTTATTTTGCTCCTCCAAAAAATCAAATTTTTCTTTTTTTTCAACAGTATTCTTAAAACTAAATGGTTGATTTGTTATCCCTTAAAATTTGTTATAAACAAAATTTGCACCTCAGTATTACTTCGCCTTTTTATTCTTTGCAAGCAATTTTATATTTTAGTATCCTAAAAAACCACGTTATTTTTAGTATAATTAACAGCAGTCCAATTCATTAACCCACAAAAATGTATATTGACACTATGACTATTAAGCCTAAAACAGATAATAAAAAAAAGATTTATTCCTATGAAGAGGCTTACAACAAAACCCTAGAGTATTTTGATGGCGATGAGCTTGCTGCCCGCGTTTGGGTCAGCAAATACGCACTGAAAGATTCCTTCGGGAATATTTACGAGCAAACTCCAAACGATATGCACCACCGTATTGCTAAAGAGATTGTTCGCATCGAAAATAAATACCCAAATCCACTCACAGAAGACGAAGTTTTCGACCTCCTGAAAAACTTCAAATACATTGTCCCACAAGGTAGCCCAATGGCTGGAATCGGGAATAATTTCCAAGTAGCTTCGTTGTCCAATTGTTTTGTTATTGGCGAGGACAAACCCGCAGATTCTTATGGGGGAATAATGAAAATAGACCAAGAGCAAGTCCAGCTCATGAAGCGACGCGGAGGCGTTGGACACGACCTTTCGCATATCCGACCCGCTGGCTCTCCTGTTTTTAATAGTGCGCTAACATCAACAGGCGTTGTTCCGTTTATGGAGCGATACTCAAACTCGACGCGCGAGGTAGCACAAGATGGTCGCCGAGGTGCGTTGATGCTTTCAATATCCATCAAACACCCTGACGCTGAGAAGTTTATCGACGCAAAGTTAGAGCAAGGAAAAATCACTGGAGCTAACGTTTCTGTCAAAATTGATGATGATTTTATGCGCGCCGTAGTAAACAACGAAACCTACACGCAACAATATCCGATAGATGTTGATAATCCGATACTTACGAAAGAAATTGATGCTCGCAAATTATGGGGCAAAATAGTTCATAATGCGTGGAAATCTGCCGAGCCGGGTATTTTATTTTGGGATACGATTATTCGCGAATCTGTTGCCGATAGCTACGCAAATTTAGGCTACCGAACAATTTCTACAAATCCTTGTGGAGAGATACCGCTTTGTCCCGCAGATAGTTGCAGGCTTGTTGCAATAAATCTTTATGGTTATATCAAAAATCCGTTTACAAATAAGGCAACATTCGATTTCGAGCTTTTCAAAACACATGTAGCCCTTGCGCAACGCATCATGGACGATATTATAGACCTTGAGCTGGAAAAAATTGATAAAATAATTTCAAAAATTGATGCAGACCCTGAGACCGAGGAAGTTAAACACATAGAAAAAAACCTTTGGTCGCGCATTCGAGCAAAGGCAAAAGAAGGACGACGTACTGGAATTGGCATCACGGCAGAAGGCGATATGTTGGCATCTTTGGGCTACCGATATGGCACGGACGAAGCAACGGCATTTTCTGTTAAAGTGCATAAAACCATTGCAGTAGAAGTATATAGAGGTTCTGTAAACCTTGCAAAAGAGCGCGGTGCATTTGATATTTTTGATGCCAAACGCGAAATGAATAATCCATTTATTCAGAGGCTTAAAGATGCCGATGAGTCGCTTTACAAGGCAATGATAAAATACGGACGTAGAAATATTTCGTTATTGACAATAGCACCAACAGGAACGACAAGCCTGATGACACAAACAACATCTGGCATTGAACCTGTTTTTATGCCAGTTTACAAGCGTCGCCGAAAAGTAAATCCTAACGATGCCGATGTAAAAGTCGATTTTGTTGACGATGTTGGAGATGCGTGGGAAGAATATAATGTTTTTCATCATAATTTTGTAACTTGGTTAAAAGCAAAAGGTTACAGCATTGAAGAAGTAAAACAATTTACAGACAAACAAGTTGACGAGCTGATTGAAAAATCGCCATATTATAAAGCCACGTCAAACGATGTCGATTGGTTGAGCAAAGTAAAAATGCAAGGCGCAATCCAAAAATGGGTTGACCACTCGATAAGTGTAACTGTCAATTTGCCAAGTGATGCAACCGAGGATTTGGTTGATAAACTGTATGTTACAGCATGGAAAAGTGGTTGCAAAGGCGCAACTGTCTATCGCGATGGCTCACGTACAGGAGTTTTGGTTGCTAAGAAAAAAGAAGACAAAAAGCATTTACGCCGTCCTCATGTTTTGGAGGCTGAAATCATTCGTTTTCAGAATAATAGAGAAAAGTGGATTGCCTTTATTGGCTTGAAAGACGGAAAACCGTATGAAATTTTCACAGGAATTGCCGACGACGAAATACTCCCAATTCCGAAACGAATTGTTGCAGGCAGAATACTAAAATCGCGTCTTGATGATGGCTCAAAACGTTATGATTTTCAGTATGCTAACAAACATGGTTTTCATGTAACAATCGAAGGATTGTCGTATAAATTTAATCCGGAATTTTGGAATTATGCCAAACTAATTTCTGGTGTTTTGCGACAAGGAATGCCGATTGTTGATGTTGTAAACCTGATTTCATCGCTCCATTTGCGAAGCGAAACCATCAACACATGGAAAAATGGTGTCGAACGGGCGTTGCGAAAGTTTATTCCGAATGGAACTAAACCAAAAAACAAGATGAAATGCGAAACTTGTGGCTCGAAAACGCTTGTTTATCAGGAAGGTTGCCTTATTTGTCGTACTTGCGGCAGCTCTAAATGTGGATAAAAATCTCGGCAAGAAATCCGAAGAGGCGAAAATCGAAATAATGGTTTTCGTCTCTTTTTTTGTACATTTGCGCAACAAAAAAGAAAGCCCAAAATGTCGTTAGTTTCAGTTATCATACCAAATTTCAACAACGCAGCATGGTTGCCAAAATGTGTCGAAAGCTGTTTGAAACAAGGGCAAGCGTTTGTAAAAGAGATAATTATCGTTGACGATTTCTCGACAGACAACAGCTTGCAGGTGCTGGACACATTGCAAAAAAAACATGGTACGATAATTCAGTTTTATTGCAACACCCAAAAAGGCGCAAACTATGCACGTAATTTGGGGTTTTCGAAATCTTCAGGAGAATTTATTCAATGGCTTGATTCTGATGACTTTATCGCACAAAGTAAATTTGAGGTACAAACTAATTTCTTGCGTAAAAATACATCTATCAACATTGTTTTTTCCGATTGGCGTTACGATTATTATCAAGATGGAAAATTCGCATATTCCGAAAAAAACACTGGTGCAAAATACGAGGATTACCTCAAGGAACTACTTTCGGAAAATTGGCAGCCTTGTCATAATTATCTCATAAAAAGAAATATAGCAGAAGAATTGCACAAAAAACAAGCTTGGAATCCGGCAACAAAAGTTGGACAAGACAAAGAATATTTTCTTGAAGCGTGTTTTCTTGGAGCAAAATTTGGCTATATAGCTGGCGAATTTGCAATTTATAACCGCGTGAATACTAACTCAATATCGCAAATAAATTTCAAGAAACGGTTAGAAATCCAAATGAAAATGGATAGCATTTTACGCAATAAAATTAATAGTGGCAATTTCTCCAAAAAAGAAAAAAAGACTTACATCGCCATTTTAAATACACATACGATAAATGCTTTTTATTATAACAAAAAACTAAGCATTAATGAGTTATACTTTTTTACATCTCTCAAATTTAAATACATACATTGGAAAAAATATCCATTCGTACCTTTTATTTATATTTATCAGCAAGTAAAATATTTTTTTCGATAATAACTAAATGACTGCCTTTCAATAAGTGCCTTACACTTTTTAATATTGAGACAATGATTTACTATTTGACTGAAAATCAGTAACAAACAGCAAATAATGGTACAGGTTAATTTAATCTTCGTTCTAATATTTTATTATACAACATTTTGAATATAAACATTATGCCCAAAACACTAAAACAAAAATTAGGTTCGTCTTTAATAAAAAAAGTGCCATTCTCGCGCGAAATGTTCGATGCAATTAGATTTGAATTAAATGCGATGCGCATAAACACGAATAACAAATTGAATCCATTCGCACGAAGACGTATAAAAAATGCTACGCAAGGCAAAAATTTATCTGTCAATATTGCTGCCGGACCTTTTGGACAAAAAAAATGGGTCAATATTGATATGTTTCAACACGAAAATATTTCTTTTCGTTTCGATTGTCGCAAGAAATTGCCCTTTCAAGATGCTACTGTAAAGCGAATTAGAGCCGAACACGTTTTGGAGCATTTGTGTATAAGAGACGAAGCACCGTTTTTTCTTCGCCAATGTTTTCGCATTTTGGAGCAAGGTGGCGTTTTACGAATTGTTGTGCCAGATGTCGAAAAATATATGAAGGCTTATGTCTCAAAAGATAACGAAGTTTGGAAAACGTTAGGCTGGGATTTGACAAATTTACCCAAAGATATGCCTACTGATATTTACCTGATTAATCACGTAGTACGACAAGATGGCGAGCATAAATTTGGTTACGATTTTGCTTCTTTGCAAGACATTGTACTAAAAGCAGGTTTTAAGAAAGTTATTCGTCAAGAATGGAGTCAATCAATTGACAGTGAGTTAACTAACGACTTAGAAAATCATCGCCTATATTCGTTATACGTTGATTGTATAAAATAAATTAGCATAAAAAGAAAAAAAGCAATAAGTGAAAATACTTCTAACTGTTGACCCCGAAATACCCGTTCCTCCGATTGGATATGGTGGAATCGAACGTATCGTGAGTAGCCTATGTCGGGCATATACCTCGACTGGACATGATGTTTATCTTGCTGCAAATGCAAAATCGCAAGAAAAAAACGTCATCGAATTGTTTGGTTGGCAAGGGCAGTTTTCTCAAAAAAAACGAGATATATGGCTTAATGCCAAGCAATTAGGGCAAATAGTAAAACAAATTTCTCCAGATATTATTCATAGTTTTTCGCGCTTGTTATATTTATATCCTGTTTTTATGAAATCGAAAACACCTGTGGTTCAGTCCTACCAACGCGAAATAAGTAAAAAATCAACGGCGATTGCGGCTAAATTTGCAGGAAAACGATTGCAATTTACGGCTTGTGGAGAACACATGTTTAAAGACTTTGAAAATAAAACGAAATGGACAGCTATCCATAATTTTACGGACGTAAATTATTTCAATAGGGACAAAAATGCGAAGCGCGAATTTCTTTTTTTCTTGGGTCGAATTGAGGACATCAAGGGCACAAGGGAGGCTATTGCTGCGGCAAAACAAGCAAATGAGAGGTTGATAATTGCAGGCAATGTGCCGTTAGAACATCAAGGTTATTTTGATAAATTCGTGAGTCCATATATTGATAATGAGCAAATTAACTATGTCGGGACAGTAAATGACGAACAAAAAAAACACTATTTTCAGCGAGCAAAGGCAATGCTTTTCCCGATAAAATGGGAAGAGCCGTTTGGTATTGTGATGGCAGAAGCAATGGCGTGTGGATGTCCCGTTGTTGGTTTTCGGCGCGGTTCTGTGCCAGAGGTTGTCGAAAATGGACGAACTGGCTACATTGTCAATAACGTCGATGGCATGGCACAAGCTATTGAAAACCTGCATTATATCAACCCAAAAGATGTAAGAGAAGAAGCCAAAAAACGATTTTCAATAGAAGTTATCTCAAAAAAATATTTGTCATTATTTGAACAAATGGTTTGAAAAATAACTTGTAGTTTTTTCAAAAAATTGCAAATCCCGAAGCATGAAATTAAAGAAAACTTTCGATTTTTGTTTTGTCATAAGCGACTTACTTTCAACGACTCCGAGAGCTTATCGTGCAATAAAAACATTGCTCGAAAAAGGATTTTCTGTTTGCCTTTTGTACAATCGGCGACGCATAAATGCAATACCGTATAACGACAGCCAGCTTTTAGAATTGTCGTTATATGATTTTCAAGCTATTTCGACGGATTGGACAAAAACGACTGTAAAAACTTTTTTTCATAAAGCACAGCATAAATTACTCCGAATTTGGCAAAAATTCGCTGGAAGCCATTTTCCGTTTATGCTCTTAGGTACAATGGATTACACCATTTTACCACAACTCTGTGCTGGTCGAAAAATCAAGGCAAAAGTTTTTGTGGGTCATCGACCAGCGACACTTCCTGTAATTTCTAAATTATCAAAAAGATGTCGCGCAAAAACATGGTTTGATATTGAAGATTATCACTTTGAAGAATCTACGAATTTACTGGAGAATAAACTTACATCTGAAATAATAAACAAGTATCCTGCACAAGTTTATACAAATGCTTCACAACTAATTGGTAAGGCTTTCATGGCAAAACTTGGTGAAAATGAGAGTGTTGAAATTTTGAATAGTCCATTTATTTCTGATAATTTGAACTCCAAAATAGAGATAGAAAATGTAAAACCCATTTCTTTCGTTTGGTTTTCGCAGTCGGTAACATTTGGTCGTGGACTCGAAACGTTTTTTGATGCCTTAGAGGAGATTCAAATCGCTGCAAACGTGAGTCTTATCGGAGAAATAGACCAAAAATTTCAGGCTTTCATAAATAAGAAAAAATTGTCCAACGTTAAAATAAAATTTCATGGTTTTATTCCTGAAAATAAAATCGTTGAAGAGGTGCTGAGTGCCGACATTGGTCTTGCGATAGAATCTGTAACTGTCGATTATAGTCGCCGAATTGCTATTACGAATAAAATTTTAACTTACGCTATTTACGGAAATTTTATCTTGGCAACAAATACTCATGGGCAAATTGATTTTATGAATAGAGTTCCAAATTGTGGTAAACTGATTGAAATTGAGAATATTACTGAATGTTTGTTATTATGTGTCGAAAATTTGAACAAGCTACGAAAAGAGAAAGGAAAACGTATTTTGCAAGCTCAAAGCGTTAACTGGCAAACTCAGCAAAAAAAATTGCTTAGTTTTGCAAAAAACACATTGAGCGAATAAGTTTAAAAAATGACTAATTTCTTGATAAGTGCCCTGCTCTTTTTAATATTGACAACGATTTACTATTTGACTGAAAGTCAGCAATAAACAGCAAATATTGGTATCGGTTAATTTAATCTTCGTTCTAATGAAAACTATTCTTATTATTTATTCGCATTGGCCTCCGTCGAATCTTGCTGGCGTGCATCGTGCAAGGCTCATCTCCAATTTCTTGTATGAGCTTGGGTGGCAGCCTGTTATCCTGACTGTCAGCTCAGAATTTTACGAAGAAAAGCCTGATAACAATTTATCGAAAACCGTCTCACCACAAACCGAGGTAGAATTTGTTGATGCAAAGCCAGTTGGACGCATTCGTTTTTTTGGAGATATAACGCTTCGAGCCTTCGGAAACTTGAAAAAACGTGCCATCGAAATAATAAATTCGCGAAAGATAGATTTTCTCTGGATTCCGATACCATCCTATTACACAGCTATTTTGGGGCGCAAAATCTATAAAAAAACAAAAATTCCTTACGGAATAGATTATATCGACCCGTGGGTCGACGGTTTTCCGGGGCAAGAAAAATTTATGTCGCGGGCTTGGATAAGCAACCAAATTGCAAAATTTATGGAGCCATATTCTGTAAAAAAAGCATCGCTAATAAGCGGAGTATCAACACCATACTATCAGGCTGTTCTCGACAGGAATTTCAAAAATCAGCCAATTGCGCATGTCGGAATGCCATACGGTTTTGACCCAAACGACCATAAAATAAGGCTCGAAAATGTCGATTTGCCGTGGGATAAAATCCCAAATTGCAAACCTTTGATTTATGCCGGTGCGATATTGCCAAAATCGCATTTGTTTTTAAATGAGTTGTTTAGAACCATAGCAAAACTTAAAAAAGAAAATATTTTAGACCCAAATGTTCATCTTTTTTTCATTGGTACGGGGTCTTATAAAGAAAAAACAATCGAAAATTATGCCGCCGAAAACGGAATTTCCGAAATTGTCCATGAGGATAAAAACAGATTTCCTTTTCTTCATATTTTAAATTATCTCTCTCAGGCTTACGGAGTTATGATAATTGGCAGCACCGAAAGTCATTACACAGCCTCAAAAACTTTTCAAGCCTTGCTCTCAGAACGTCCTGTTTTTGCGGTGTTTCATGCCGCGAGTTCGGCGGTTGGTGTCATGCAAGCAGCAAATGCTGCTAACTACCTCGTTTGTTGGGATGAAGAAACTTCGGCAACCGAATTTTCGCAAGCATTAGGCAATAAATTTAAAAATTTTGCCGGTACAAAATCCGCATGGAAACCGAACTTGAAGAGCCTCGAAAAATATTCGGCAAAAGAATCTGCAAAAAAATTAGTCGAAAAATTAAATCAAATAACTCCTTAATTATGAATAAGATAATCTCTATTTTTTTATTGTTATTTATGGCTGCTTGCCAAACCAACAACGAGCCGGAAAATCTTGTGCCACGCAAGCAGTTTATAGAAATGCTTGTAGATGTGCAGCTTACAGATGCCGTATTGACAAATTTACAATATTATGATAAAAAATTCACTGATTCGACAATGTCGTATTACAACTGGATTTACATAAAACATGAGGTTAATGAGGCAAAATTTGACAGCACAATTACCTATTACTCAGACAATCCGGCAAAGTTTGATAAAATTCTAACCGAAGTAATGATTCGCCTACAAAAGAGAGAAAGTGAATCGATAACAGACTCGACTGCAATGAAAAATGAAAAAGCGAAGGTTCTGAAATAGTTGCTAAGTGAATAACGAATTGGCTTACGCCTGATAATATTCATGTTACAAAATTTATTGGACTAAGTTATTTTTTTATTTTACTACACTAAATTAGGTTAAAAATTTCACTTTCAGATTTCATAAAATTCTTATTTTCAAGCAGTAACCAATTCTTAATTCCTAATTTTTAATTCTTAATTAGTATAAAAATATTTTCACAAATTTTCCATCGAACATAAAGCTCCACATTTCATCAAAAAACAATTCATTATTTTGAGCAGATATGCAAATTATTTACTATATTTGAAAGTGTAAAATATTTCGCCATTTATAATATTAGTGTCGAGATTTTATGCAAAAGACAAAAAATTCAAATTGTTTAACAAAATAAAATCAACAAAAAATGGACAACTATTTCGATAAAGTAAAGAACTATTTGATTGAGCTTGAGTATAATATCATGAGCGAAGACAAAGAGGACGGAATCCTAATCATCGAGCGCGAAGATGACGGAATCCAAAATATGATTATTGCTTGCAATGACTCAATTGTTGTTTTAGAGCAGTTTTTATTCGACATGAAAGTCGACAACTTAGAGATTTACAAAAGTCTTTTGATGAAAAACCGCGATATAATTCACGGTGCTTTTGTTCTTGGCGAGGACGGTAAAAAAATCCTATTCCGCGACACACTTCAGATTGAAAACTTGGATTTGAATGAAATCGAGAGTTCATTGAACTCATTATCAATGCTATTGACAGAGTTCTCCGAAGAAATTATTCGTTACGCAACCATGTAACCCAAACAAAATTTTTATACCAGCTATGTATAACTTTTAGTTTGCTTTTCGATAAAAAAGCCCTGTAAAAAATTTACAGGGCTTTTTTGCTGATACTCAAGAACGTCCTTCTGCGGATAAGTGTCCTGCACTTTTTAATATTGAGACAATGATTTACTATTTGACTGAAAATCAGCAACAAACAGCAAATAATGGTATATGTTAA